>SLLU01000103.1 GCA_007133925.1 Candidatus Halarchaeoplasma halalkaliphilum
GGATGCGTATAATCAACGCCGACGGTAGCGAGGCGGAGATGTGCGGCAACGGAATAAGGTGCTTTGCCATATACTGTTATCTTAATGGTATAGTGGAAGACCGGGAGATGGACATAGAAACCCGGGGTGGTTTGAAAAAGGTATGGCTGGAACCCGATACGGGTTCGGTGAAGGTGAATATGGGCAGTCCGTCATGGGATCGAAAGGATATACCGGTAAGGGGTGACGGCGATTATGTGAACAGGATACTGCGGGTAGGAGAAGATGAGTACGAAGTCACCTGTCTATCCCTTGGTAATCCCCACTGTGTTCTCTTCGTGGAAGATGTGGATAATTTTCCTGTTCTTGATATAGGCCCCAGGATCGAAACACACGAAATGTTTCCGAAACGGATCAATGTGATCTTTGCCCAGGTTCTCGGAAAAAACACTCTGAAACTGAGGGTTTGGGAACGCGGTGTGGGAGAGACCCAGGCTTGCGGTACCGGTGCCTGCGCAGCGGTTGCGGCTTCGGGTATGGAGGGAAACGTGACGGTCCGGTTACCAGGGGGCGAACTTGTAATTGAGAACGGTAAAGAGATATTCATGACCGGTCCCGCCGAAAAGGTGTTCGAAGGCCGGTTACCAGAGGTGATTTAACATGGAATTATCCGAACGTATGAAAAAACTACCTCCGTACATATTCGCGGAGCTTGAAAAGGCGATGATACAGAAAAAGAAAGAAGGTGTTGATCTCATATCCCTGAGCATAGGCGACCCGGACCTCCCCCCGCCTGAATTTTTTATACAGGCCCTGAGGGACGAAGTGCTCAACCCGGATAATCACAAATACTCTTTCAGCCAGGGTGAAAGGGATTTCAGAGAGGCTGTGGTTGATTGGTATGGAAAGCGCTTCTCCGTGGAACTCGATCCCGAAGAAGATGTGATAGCCTTGATAGGGGCAAAGGAGGGTATAGCCAACATATCCCGGGCCTTCATAGATCCCGGGGATAGAGTTCTCGTTCCCGATCCTTCGTATCCCGTGTACGCCAACGGTTCAACCATATTGAGCGATGGTGTCCCGGTTTTCATGCCCCTGGATGCCGACAACGGGTTCAAGCCCTGTCTGGATGATTTCGTTGACCAAAAAGCAAAGATGATGTTCCTCAACTATCCCAACAACCCCACGGCCGCTGTGGCGGACATGGATTACCTTCGGGAAATCGTGGATTTTGCCCTGGAGAACGACGTGATCCTCTGTTACGATAATTCATATTCCGAGATAACCTTTGACGGATACAGGGCACCCAGTATAATGGAGGTGGAAGGGGCAAAGGACGTGGCCATAGAGTTCCATTCCTGCTCAAAGACCTTTAACATAACCGGCGGAAGGATAGGATTCGCCGTGGGTAACCCTCGTCTTATACAGGGTTTAACCAAGGTGAAGGCACAGATCGATTCTGGACCGCCCATATACATACAGAGAGCGGCAAAGACCGCCCTGGATAGTTACAATGGTGACGGGTATTCCGAACATGTGGACCTGATGAACAGCATATATGCCGAAAGGAGAGACGTGCTCTACAACACCCTGCGTTCCATGGGATACGGGTGCCCGAAACCAAAGGCCACATTCTACTTGTGGGTTGACTGCGGTAGGGATTCCATGGAATTCGCAAAAAGTATGCTGGATATCGGAGTAGTGGTCACGCCAGGTATCGGCTTCGGTGAGCATTACCGTAACCATGTACGATTCTCGATCACGAGGCCAAAAGAGGATATTGAACGAGCATGCAGGAGGATGGAAGAAGAACTGTAGGATGTGTATTGTTATGCATTTTTTTAGCACAACCCAACAAGTTTAAATAAAGACACTATTTCACTCTACCGTCAGGAGTTCTACATATGAATCCCATAGGCAGATACGAACAGATGGTTTCCAGTTATCCCAAGGCCTGTATTGTTTTTTTAGTCGTGATCACACTCATACTAGCCTTTTTTGCTTCCCAGGCGGAGATGACCCCCGGAGAAGACGATTTCCAACCGGATACGGAGATCGCACTGGCCAACGCCATGATAAACCAGGAATACGGCCGGGAAGAAGAACAGATATTGGTCATATTCGATTCTCAGGATAACGTGCTTAGTCAAGGATCGCTGATAACTCAGATCGAATTGGAAGGAGAGATTTTGAACTCCCGGGTCACATCCCCTGTCCTGGAAGCTGGTCCACAAGCACCAGGTGGTATATCCTCCCCAGCCCGTCTCATAGCCACAGCGGAGTTCATCCGAATATCTTCCCAAGATATGCCCGAATCGGGTTTACCACAGGAAACTCCTCACATGGGCGATCTGATCATGCAGAAAGCCTTCACGTTGACTCCGGATGAGATGATCACCGTTCTGGAGGGAGGCGAATTGCATATAGATGGGGTCCCCTTTCCGATCATATTCGATGGGTACGAACCATCCACACTGACAGCCATCTACCAAGACGAGTTTATCTCGGAGATACTTCCCTTGGAACAGGTGCTGAGTTTTTTACTTTCCAATGATTACGACGTGGAAAATCAAATAGCGAGCAAAGCTCTAATGGGTATAGACGTGAGGGGCGATCTATCTGACGACGAGATACTTGCCGTGGAAAAAGAGATCCTGGATTTGTCCCATGGATTGAGCAGCGACGAACTCAAACTCCGGGTCCTGGGAGATGCCATCGTTAGTGAAGAGATAAGTGCAGCTTCCGGGCGCAATATCGCCATGCTCATGCCCATCGCTTTCACATTTGTGATCGTGGTCCTGGCGATCATGTACAGGAATTTTACAGACACCGTACTGAATCTTATCTCTTTGATGATGGCTGTGGTTTGGGTTTACGGGATAGGTGTACTTCTGGGCTTAAACCTCGGCAATCCCATGATGACCACCGTCCCCATCTTGGTCATCGGCCTGGGCATCGATTACGGCATACACTTCACGTCCCGTTACAAGGAAGAATTGAAAGAAGGTAACGAGATCGATAAGGCGGTGATCATCACCGGTGCCACCGTGGGATTTGCCATACTGTTGACCACCATCACCACGGTACTGGGTTTCATGAGCAATATCACATCCAACATATCCGCCATAAGGGATTTCGGAATACTTTGTTCGGTGGGAATAATCAGCGCGTTCGTGCTCATGCTCACCTTCTTCCCGGCTTCAAAGACCCTCATAGATAACCGGAGGAAAAAGAAGGGTAAAGAATTGTTCAAGGTAAAAGAGATAAAGGAGAAAAAGAGGACCACATTTGGCAAAAAATTCTGGAGTATGATCGGCGAACCGGAGACGTTCTGTAAAGCCGATAGACCTTGTGTGAACAACGGCCTGGGTCTCGGCGCCATAGCTGCTAGGACCCCTGCCCGGGTGATCATAGTGGTGTTGTTGATAACCACGGCAGGATTGTACGGCGCATCCCAACTGGAACCGGAATACAACTTCACGGATTTCCTGCCCAGGGACCTCGAGGTAACCGAAAGCTTCAACATGCTCATATATGACTTTGACTTCAGCCAGGAAACGGTATACATACTAGTGGAAGGGGATATTTCTCAGCCCGACGTATTCCGAACCATACCTCTTGTGCAGCAGGAAGCCATGGGGAGCGAATATGCGGTGCTGGTGAGGAGTCCTGAATCGCCTTACCAGTTAGCAACCAGTATGATCGAGGAAGGTAGTGGGAATTATAACGAAACCTTCGCTTCATTCTGGTTCAGTAATATCGACAAGAACGAAGATGGGGTGATAGACGATGACATCACCTCGGAAGACGTGTTTACGGTTTACCGTATGATGACCGATATCAAGGAAGAAGATTCCCTGAGGATATTGAAGGAGGAGAACGGGGAATTCACCGGTTTCGTCATCAGGATCCCCGTTGATACCCGGAACGAAGAAAGGGTGGATGAGGTAAGGGTTGATATGGAGGAGGCCTCGGAACTGTTCCAGGAAGGGGATCTGGATCGGGTTCTGGTAACCGGAGGACCCATAGTCAGCCAGTCCATATTCCAATCCATACAGGAAGGGCAGATGGAGACCCTTGTTATCACCTTCATAATATCCCTCATAATCCTGATGGGACTTTACATATATCTGGGCCAGGGCCCTCTTCTTGGGGTGGTTACCATATTACCCCTGGTATTCGTGATAAGCTGGACCTTCGGGGCCATGTATTTCCTGAACATACCCTTGAACCCGGTCACCGTGACCATAGCAGCCATAACGGTGGGTCTCGGTATAGACTACAGCATACACCTTACTCAACGTTTCCTGGAGGATACCAAAGAGATACCTCATCCGGAATGTGCCCTATGCGTTTCCGCTTCCCATACCGGATCGGCGCTCTTCGGATCCGCCACTACCACCGTAGTGGGATTTGCCATACTCTCCCTGGCCATATTACCTCCCCTGGCACAGTTCGGTCAGGTCAGTGCCATAGGCATATTCTTTGCCTTCCTGGCGGCGGTGTTCGTTTTGCCCACCTTCCTCCTTTTATGGTATAAGCACAAACATGGATGAACACCACTCCCACAACCTATAATATGAA
>SLLU01000038.1 GCA_007133925.1 Candidatus Halarchaeoplasma halalkaliphilum
CACGTACATGCATAAAACATTTTTCCCCTTTACACTAGTTAAAGTGCCCGATCCGGGATTCGATTCATCGGAACAAGTTCCTATACTCTCATCCCGTTCCGGTCACTTTTTCTCCCCGTCGGTCGTAAAAGTGCCCGATCCGGGATTCGAACCCGGGTAAGAGGCTCCGCAGGCCTCCATGATATCCAGACTACACCAATCGGGCGTTGGTAACGTGGGTTCCTAAGGCAAACTACTAATTTAATTTATCGTATTGCGGAGGAAAATCATTATCTATCCCCCCATACATGGGGGTCCAAGGTCATGAACATGGAAGTAGGACTGGTAGGAAAACCGAATGTGGGAAAGAGCACCTTCTTCGCCGCGGCAACAAGGACCGAGGTGGAAATGGCGTCTTATCCATTCACAACCATAGAAGCGAACATAGGGGTGGGATACATACGGGCACCGTGTCCCCACGACGAGCTGGGGGTAACCTGTGAACCGAACCACACCCCCTGTGTGAACGGGATACGGATGATACCCGTAAAGATGATAGATGTGGCGGGGCTTGTACCGGATGCCCATGCGGGAAAGGGTCTGGGCAACAAGTTCCTGGACGATCTCAGACAGGCTTCGGTCCTCATCCACATAGTGGATTCCAGCGGGTCTACCAACCCAGAGGGAGAACCCTGCCCGGTGGGTCAACACGATCCGGTATCCGACGTGGCATTCCTGGAAAGGGAGATAGACCTGTGGATAAAAGGTATCCTGGAAAACAACTGGAAGAAGGTATCGAGAAAACTGGAACTTGTTGGAGGTAAACTGGACCGGGTGATCTTCGAACAGGTCTCGGGATTGGGGGTCAGCGAGGCAAAGGTATCAGCGGCCATACGGGACTCAAAGGCGCCGCAAAATCCAAAGGACTGGGACGAAGAAACCCTTTACGAACTCGCCAGGAATTTGAGGTTGAAGAACAAGCCCATCATAATAGCGGCCAATAAGGCAGACCAAGCCTCCGAGGAAAATCTCACCGCCCTGGGGTCCCTGGATACTCCGGCGGTTACCACGTCGGCGGAATATGAACTGGCCATCAGAAAGGCATCGGAGAAGGGATTGGTCGATTATTCACCTGGGGAGGATAAATTCAATATCAAAAAGGATGACATAACCCCACCCCAGATGAACGCATTGCAGAAGATACGAGGGTTCATGGAAATAAACGGCGGGCTGGGGGTACAGCAGGTTCTGGAGAAGGCGGTTTACGATCTGCTGGATATGATCGTTGTTTATCCCGTGGAAAATGAACACAACTACACGGACAAGGAAGGCCGGGTACTACCAGACGCATATCTGATGCCTAGGGGGAGCACTTCACTTGACCTTGCCTACGCGGTGCACACGGACATAGGCGAGGGTTTCATCCGCGCTGTGGATGCACGGAGTCAGAGGGTAATAGGCCGGGATCACGTCCTGAAGGACGGTGACATAATCAAGATAGTATCATCGAGGTGACCATGAAAGAGCGGTTCAGGATATTGGCAGGAAGTTACTCTGGCGTTGAGAACGGGGTGGTAATAGAACTGTTCTGCCGTAGCGAACAAGGCTATTCTGCCACCCTTCTATACGAGGATTTCAAGCCTTATTTCCATCTGGTTGAACCGCCACGGGATGTAGTGCATGAATTCAAAGAACAGGATGAGATAACTGATATAATAGATGTGGAACTGTGGGTCGATGGACGTAACCGACGGTGTAAAAAGGTGGTCTGTACTTACCCCTGGAGGGTACCGGACTATAGAAAACAGGTGGGTAACCGATGTAAAATACTCGCGGCGGACATACCCTTCGTTCAACGTTTCTTGTACGATCTGAACCTTCCTTCCACGGTGACCATTGAAGGAATGGAGGTAGAAGTGGGAAAATATCTCACCGAGAAAGTTTACAAAGTCAGCAAGTTCAACGATGCAGAACATTTCAAGCCTGAACTATCCTATCTCAGTTTCGATCTGGAAAACAGTTTGGACGATGATACCATCTACACCATATGTGCGGTTGTGGATAATGGAAAGGAGCGAAAGAGATGCTGCTTTGACGGTGACGAAGAAACCATCATCAAGGATTTCCTGAGTTTCGTTTCTGAGGAAGATCCAGACGTGATCACAGGATACAATATAAACGGCTATGATATCCCCATGATCGTTAAGAGGGGAGAACATCTTGGTATGAACTCTCTCCCTCTAGGCAGGGATGGCTCCGAACTGAAAACCGTGGGCAACCGTATGTGGAGGGCTGCAGGTCGTATAATCGCCGATACGTGGTGGGCGGTCAGAAGCGAGCTCAATCTAAAACGGGAGACACTGAACGATGCGGCCCTAGAGGTCCTGAACGAAGAAAAGATGGATGTTGACCCACTTGAGATGGACAGGGAGTGGGCGGAGAACCCTGAAAAGGTGAAGAAATATTGTCTCAAGGATGCGGAACTGGCCTTGGACATCCTCCTGGAACTGGGTGTTATGGATAAGGCCATGGACATGGCAACGGTTTCCCGCCTCCCTGTTGACGAGGGGTTGAACGGACGAACATCCACCCTGGTCGACTCCATCCTCATAAGGGAAGCGGACAGGAAAAAGTTGGGGGTTCCCTTAACTCGCCGAGGGGGAAAGCGAGGGAATATCAAGGGAGGATATGTGCATTCCATCGAACCGGGACTGTACTACTGGGTAAGCGTACTTGACTTCAAAAGCATGTATCCCAGCATCATAATGGAAAACAACATCTGCTTCACTACACTTTCAGAAAACGGCGAAATAGCCAGCCCCACCGGAGATCGTTTCATGAGCAGGTCGCAGAAGGAGGGGCTCTTGCCAACCATACTTTCAAATCTCATGGAAGAAAGGGACGATGTGAAGAAAAAGATGCGCACGTCCAGGGGCAAGGATAAGGAGTATTACAACGGACTGCAAAATGCCATCAAGATACTGATGAACTCCTTTTACGGTGTATTCGCCTCCTCATTTTATCGTTTTACCGATCCCAGGATAGGGGAGAGCATCACAGCATTCGCCAGGGAGAACATCAAGAAGGTGATAGATGATCTGGAATCCGAGAAACTAAAGGTTATCTATTCGGACACCGACAGCGTGTTCTTCCAGTCTCCGGAAGAGGATCTGGATAAAACAGTAAAGCTCAGCAGAAGGATCGCGGAGGAGCAAAGCAGGGGAGACATCGTGTTGGAATTTGAGAAGGTACTGAACCCTCTTTTTAGCCACGGTATGAAAAAAAGGTATGTTGCCAGGGTGGTATGGCCGGAGGAGGATATGCTGGTTCGGGGATACGAACTCAGGAGAAGTGATTCTTTTGATGCCCAGAACGAATCTCTTGAGGAGGTGTTCAATCACATTCTTGACGGTGATCTGAAGGGTGCCATGGAAACCGCTCGAAATCGGGTGGATATGGTACGTAGCGGGAATTTGAAGAAAGAAAAATTGGTCATATCCCGTTCATGCAAGGACTTCGATTCCTACGTTAATCCAAACAGCATGCCCAACGTTCAGGCTGCCAGGAAGATGAAGGAACGTGGCTACAGGTTCATCCCGGGGATGAAGGTGTCCTGGATCGTGACCGATGCCAGCAGGACACCCCAAGAAGTGGAGCCCTGGATAGCGGATACCGAAGACACTATCAAACCGGACTACCAGTACTACGCCCAGCGGGTTGCTATGACCCTTTCCAGGGTAACTGAGGTATTCGGATGGGACGAGAAAGGCCTTCTCATGGGGAACCGACAGTCGAACCTGTTTTCATCTCAGTTCAACGACAAAGGGGATGAGGAGAAAAAAAATAAACCGGAGTCTACAAATAAAAAGAAACTCACCCTGCACGACTTTATGTGATATCACCTTTCGGCGGTAACGATCCATGCATCGGACCCATGTTCACCTTGACCTTCGAAATGATGATTACGGATGTTCTCGAACCCGGATTTCGCAAGAAGGGTGTTGATCTGATCTTCTGTGTATAGTTTGAGTTGTATGTCGTACTCACTCTCGGTGATGACTCCCTCTTCGTTGACATGCAGTTTCTCGACTATCTCCAGTATCTGGGTGTCGGAATGATAACTGCTCCTGTTCATCTTCCATACCTTCAATCCTCTTGGGGTTTCACGGATGGGGATGAACCTCTTCTCGGGTCGTTTGAAGTCTTTTTCCGGTGGCTTGAACAGTTCCAGGGCCATGCCACCCCCGGGCCGGAGATGGGCATAGATCTTTCCCAATGCATGTTCGATATCCTCCGGCTCCATAAAGTGATGGAAATCACCAGTGGAAACGAATATGAAATCGAAGGTCCTACCCAGCTTGAAGTATCTGGCATCCTCCACCACCAGATCGGTAGGGTCCAGGTCGTTCTCCTCGAATTTCTCCCTTGCACGGTATATCATGGACCGTGTAAGGTCTACCCCTGTGACTTTGAAGCCTTTCTTTGCAAGGCCCGTCAGTATCTCACCGGTGCCGCACATAAGATGAAGAACTTTATCGCCGTAACCGGATGCAAGTTCTGCCCAGCGGTCGATCTCTTCTTCTCGCTCCGGAAAAAAGTAATCTATGGTATCAGCTCGAAGGGCATACATCTCGGTTATATCCGCGGGCCTTACACTCTTCATGGTTTGGAAACAGTACCAGATTATATAACTCTTTTGAAGGGTCATTCCAGAGAGACCAGACCCTCGTCGGTTATACGGCACTCTATGCTCATCATCTCGGGCAGGGACCTGTGCTTGATGACCGAAAGTCGGCGTGTATGCCTTCTCCGGCCCTTCTCGATCTTGATTATGGTCTTGGAGTTGTGATAGAGCATGTGTCCGCCAAGGGGCTGCTCAGTACCGTTGCTCTGGTCCTGGTAAACCTGGGTGGTGATGACCACGGGAACGTCCCTTTTCCTGGCGATCTTTAGCAAACGTACCATCTGCCGTCCCAGTATTGAACTGGCCTGACCCTGAGCTTCGCAGCCGATGAGGGTCCTGTAGAAGATGGTTATGCTGTCCACCACTATGAGACCTATGGAGATGCTGCTGTTGAAAGCCAGACGTTCGATCTCCTCCAAACGTTTGGTCTGCTCCTCAAAGGAATGTGCCCGGAAAAAAAGGGTGTTCTGCAGTACGTCGTCGGAACGATCCTTCGACATCTGCTTCAACCTCTCGGTAGAGATCCCCTCGGTGTCCAGATATATCACCTTTTTACCTTGGAGTGCGACATTTCTGGTGAGCTGGAGGCACAGGTTCGTTTTTCCCGTTCCTCCACCCCCGTATAGCTCCGTGATGGAACCTGATTCTATGCCCCCTTTGAGCATATCGTCAAGGGGGATGCACCCCGAAGGTAATTTCATGGAGTAACCGAATAAGGTGGTTGATTTAATTATTTGCGGTTCCCGGGTCTCTTTCGATAGTACCCGTCGTAGAACGAGGGGGGATCGTATCTACCCCAGCGCCTGTACCAGTGTATGAACCATGCTATGAGGATAGAACTTACTATGAGTGTGGGAAGAACAAAACAGTACACCACGGAATAGCTGGTTGTGGGCATGGCACTTACGTCCTGGGTACTAGCCCCTTCGCCAGCCGGGTTCACCGCGCTCACACTGTAGTAATAGGTTACCCGATTCGTAACGTTTTTGTCTTCGTATTCGGGTGTATGAGAAGAAACGATAGCTACGAGTACGCTCTCGTTCCCCTTTTCTCTACGATAAACGAAATATTCGTCCAAGTCCACACCTCCCAAATACTCCGGGGGTTCCCAGACCAGACGAACCATTGAATCACCGGGGTGGGATTCCAATCCCCTTGGTTCCCCGGGCACAACAGCTGCCGTGGCATTGACAATCTCGGACATCAAACCTTCCCCGCCGTAATTTATGGCGCTGACCATGTAGTTGTAAGTCTCACCTATGGTAACTTCATCGTCAATATAGGACGACCTATCGGGGATCCAGGTATGCCTGGTGATGTTATCCTGAGGAGTCCAACGATAGATCCAATAACCCTGTATCTCACCTCCGCCTACGTCAAGGGGATGCTCCCAGTTCAACAACAACCGACCGTCATCGACACTAATGGTGAGATCACGGGGGGCCGAAGGCACGCCGATGAAAGCAAATAACATACCCCTTGTGGATGCCATGAATACAGTGCCGTGACAGCCTATGGCCGGAGAGGACACTACCGTGCCACCCATATCCGTTCTCCATTTTTCCGTACCATCGCTGTTGACTGCATAGGCAAAACCATCGTGGGAACCAAAATATACGGTACCATCTGCCCCCAATGCCGGTGAAGCTTCAACGGGCCCACCGGTTGAAAACTTCCATATCAGTTCACCCCGCTCATCCACGGCATATAGATGTCCGTCATCGGAACCGAAGTAAACCACTTCATCCTTACCAACAGAAGGGGATGACCTGATAGGACCATCTGTGGTGAAGTGCCAAAGGTAACCGCCCCGGAGATTCAAGGCATAGATCTTGTGGTCGGAGGAACCGAAATATATGGTACCGTTGGGGCTCACCGCGGGGGACGAATGGATCTCTCCACCGGTTTCGAATCTCCACCGTAGGGATCCTCCAGACCCACTCAGGGCTAAAAGATCACCCCCGGAGGTGCCGATGTAAACTGTCCCGTCTACCCCTATTGCAGGTGAGGAGGTTATAGGGCTGTTGGTAGGATGACTCCACCTTTCTGTACCGTCCGGATTGACTGCATACACATGGCCATCCCGGGATCCCACGTAAACAACACCGTCGGCGGATATGCCGGGAGATGACGTTACGGCACCCCGGGTCTCGAATTCCCATAATTTTCGACCTCCGGAATCCAGGGCATACAGATTACGATCATTAGATCCAAAGTAAACATTACCATGGGGATCCAACGCAGGGCTTGATACCACTGTACCCCCGGTTTCGAAACTCCATCGGTTAACGAAATTTGTGTCGTAATCGAAGGCGTGAAGGTAACCGTCATCCGAGCCTATGAAAACCCTGGAATCGGCAGATACCGCCGGAGAAGACAAGAAAGGATGTGTGTGCCCCCAGCTGCGGTGATTCCTACCGTCCACTTGCCCTGTAAAGCGTGTACTCAAACCAGTATTCCCCGGGTTTCCGCCGAAACCCGGCCAAGGATGGTCCGGTACATCGGGTTCTTCGGAGGTCACCATGTGTGTGGAAAACACGGACATGGACACCAGCAAGCCCGCCACTAACAAGATTCGGAGTGCATTCACCCAATCACCGACCTTTGATCGTTCCAGAAAGATCTTTCTATCATTCGAGTATTAATCACTGAACAAAGATATAACGTTTTGGGATGAGAACATATCTCAAGGTAGGGAAATCTTTTTACAGATTTGTGTTTTCCAGTGATATGATCAAACATGAAATGCAACGGTAGTGGAAAGGGGTTGCCCGAACTAGTGGGACCCGCCGCCTTTGGGATAAAGATGGGGGTCATCCTCCCCGGGATCCCCGTGGATGAGATGATAATCGAAAGGATGAGTGAACTCAACGGAGAGGGGCTAGTGGATAATGGGGACATACTGTGCATAACCGAATCCGTTGTTGCCCGATCCCAGAATAATTTCATAACCCTGGACATGGTGGCCCAGGAGGTAGGGGAGAAGCTGGGGCTACAAAAGGATGGTTCCTTGGGAGTGGTATTCCCCATACTGAGCAGGAACCGCTTTTCTCCCATCCTAAGAGGCCTTTCCAGAGCGGTCAACAGTGGAAAAGTAACGGTTCAACTATCATTTCCCACAGACGAGGTGGGGAATCCGATACTGGATGATGAGATACTAAAGGAACTAGGGAAAGGTAGGGTGGATACCATCACCATGGCCGACCTTCAAGGATTCGATTACAAGCATCCCCTGACCGGTGTTAACTACATAGAGTTTTACCAGGAGTTGATCACCGGCGAAGGGGCGGAGGCTGAGATCATCCTCTCCAACGATCCCCTTGAGATATTGAAGTACGAACCAGAGGGTGTGATAGCTGCGGACATACACACTTGTGAGTCCACACTGAGTTCACTGAGGGAGAAATTCTCCAACTGCATTTCATTAAAAGACCTTTGCTGCAAGGGAGAAAAATGTTCCGAATGGGGTCTCTTAGGTAGCAACCTATCCAGTGGGGACAAGTTGAAACTCCTTCCCAGGGATGGAGACTCTTTCGTTGAACGCCTCCGGAAGGATATAGAGAATGCCACGGGGAAAAATATACACGTGATGATCTACGGAGACGGGGCATACAAAGATCCGGAATCCGGCATATACGAACTCGCGGACCCCAAGACTACTTTCGGAGCCACCAAGGAACTCACCGACCGATACCGAGACGGTATCAAATACAAGTTCGTCGCGGACTCCCTTAGCGAAGAGGGAAAAAGTGCGGAAGATATAGAACGGGCCATGGAACGGGTAAAAAAGAAAGGTGGGGAAAGAAACTGCATGGAAACCGAAGGTACCACTCCCAGGCAACTTACTGACATACTGGCCAGCCTCGCTGACCTTGTCAGCGGTTCCTCTGATGCAGGAACACCTGTAGTGCTGGTCAAGAACTTCTTCTGAAGCAACGTACCCGGATAAACAAAAAAAAAAGAACGAAAGGGGTTTAGTAGATCGCTTTTACCAGTTCGTCGATCTTCTTCAAGTTGCTCTCCATCTCCGATATACGGGCTTTCTCTTCCTTCTGTATCTCCAGGAATATCTCGTCTATGGGTTTGTCCAACTTGTAACCGTGAACCGGACGGCCCTTGCCTTCCTTCTTTATGTCTCTCTTATCCATCCAATCCTTCATCCTCATAGCCTGGGTGGCTATGGATACCTCGGGTTGTTTCAGACCGGTTGCGCTCTCTATCTCTCTTCGGGTAGCTTCATCTCGCCCCGCAACGTATACCAGTGTCAGGGCTATATTCCTTTCCACACCCGCTTTTCTGAGTCTTTCGACCAAATCCTTTTGCTTTTTAGTCAAGGTTTTTTCTGCCATTTTTTACACCTTTTTCGTGAACGTTATGTCTTTTATTGTACATATGATATCGTTACTACTTTTTATATTTATGGGTTCATTTATGGAATGCCCTATCATGAACAAAACAGCTATTTTTACATGAATATATATACCTTTGCACCAACATGCTAAGTGCCCCTAGGTCAAAATCTATATATGTCCGAGACCCATCACCGAAACCACATGAAAGCCACCCTGGTTCAGAAAAAACACATTCCGGGAGATAAGGAGCACAACCTGGATATCATATCTCAAGCGGCATCATCCGTGGATACGGACCTGCTTATATTCCCAGAGATGTTCCTCACCGGTTACTCACTTGGAGACGGCCTTTTCGAGATGGCGGAAACCATCCCCGGGCCTTCATCCGATCTCATATCCCGCCTGTCCGTTGAGAACGATACCACCATTATATGCGGGATGCCCGAGAAGGAATCTCCAGGGAAGGGGCGGGTATTCAACTCGGCCCTTGTGACCACCCCCGAAGGGGATATACACAGTTACCGGAAGATACACCTCCCAAATTTCGGTCCTTTCCAGGATAAGCGATACTTCGAGGCGGGTGGCCAACCATCCCTGATCAGCACCCCGGCGGGAGACCTCGGTGTGATCATATGTTACGACATTTTTTTCCCTGAACTGAGCAAGTACTATGCCATGAATGGAGCGGACATCATAGTTTGCATCTCGGCATCTCCATCCACTACCCGTGTATTCTTCGAAAGGGTGATGTACGCCAGGGCCATCGAGAACACCTGTTTCTTGCTTTATTCCAATATGCTGGGAAGAGAAGAGCAGATGATGTTCTGGGGCGGTGCGACTGCCATATCACCCAAGGGTATCGAAATGGCAAAGGCCCCCTATTTCAGGGAATCCATACTGGATGTAGAATTGCACACGGATGCCGAGGTCGAAAAAGCGAGAAGGGGTCGTCCCGCATTGGACGATACCACCGATCTGTTCAGATAATTGTACTTTTTGAGCCTTTACATGAAAAAGATTTAAAATCAACCTCGTGATATACCCCCTTGATTACCATGTTAGAAGAAGTATCGGATATGATAGGTCTGCAGGTGTACACCAAGACGGGATTGTTCCTTGGCACTGTAAACAACCTAGTGATGGACTTGGAGGAAGGGAAACTCGACGGGATCTTCGTGGGAGATACAAATCCCCTATTGGTGGAGGATTCCAAAAGCGTGAACGTTCCCTTCCGATGGGTCAGTGCCGTTGGGGATATAGTACTGCTGCGGTATTTCCCCAAGAGGGTATCGATTTCCAAACCAGGACAGTGAGTTGTTTTCATGACTGTCAAGGTACCGGCCTCGTGCTTCGTGGCCAATGATGCAATAATAATCGGAGATGTGTCTATGGGAGAGGGGTGTAGTGTCTGGTTCAAGGCAGTGATAAGAGGAGATCAGAATAGTATAGAGATCGGAGAGGGTACCAACATACAGGACTGTGCGGTGGTCCACGTGGATAACGAGCATCCTACCACTATAGGGAAGAACGTTTCAGTGGGGCACGGTGCAGTGGTACACGGATGCACCATAGGAGATCATGTTATAGTTGGTATGAACTCAGCCATCCTGAGTGGAGCGAAGGTAGGGAAAGGGTGTATAATAGGGGCTAAAGCCCTGGTCACATCCACCATGGATATACCGGACCACAGTTTGGTGGTAGGGGTTCCAGCTAAGGTGATAAAAACCGACGAAAAACTCATGGAAGCCATTAAGGGAAATGCAGAAAGGTACCATGATATGAGGGACGCCTACAAAGCGGGTCGGTTCAAGCCCTATACACCGTTTGAGTGAAGAAAATTAATCCATCCAGGGCACCTAGGTACCAGAACATCGTCACTATCGTCAATACCAGTACTACCACGGCCAGTAATTTGATCAAGTGCCATACCAAGGATGCCATTAAAGCCACCACGAGGACCGCCAAGATCAGTATGACGAACAGAGACATGTTTTTGTAGCACTATTTTACGATATATACCTTACTGATATGTGCCGGATTTTTCCGACTGTTGTCAGACATTATTACCCAAAACCTTTATTTAGACGAAAATGTATGTCATATATAGTGAAATCGTCAGACAAGTAGGTGTTAAGGATGGGATTCATAGGAAGCATAAAAAACAGGAACTGTGTGCTGGACGGGGATAAGGATTCAGGCATCCCGGATTTGGTTACCGCTCTTTTAAAGGAAGACTACGATGTTGAGTATGTAACCCTGAGGAACGGCAGGAGGGAGATCAACCTGAAGAAGGACAGAAAGGGTATCTCCGTTCAGTACAGGGATGGCTCAGGCCATGGGGATCCAAGAGAGGATTTCAGGCTGACCATGGACCTTTTGCAAAACAAATAAGCGTCTTACTTTTGTCAGACATTTCTGCGATATCGATTAGAGAGAGAGGGGGAAGTTCGCCTATGACATCTATTCATGAGAATGGGGAAGATATCTTCCTTTGATAATGTTTCCAGATACCCCGACACAACACCCATATATTGACCAACTTGACCAAAACTTTATTTAGAACGGCGTTCCATCAAATCATGGTCAATCGGTGCTATCAATGACAGAAAAGGATGCCACAGACAGCGGAGTCGTCCGGAAAAATGAAACGTTGCCACCTGTGAACGAGTGGATAAAGGGGGTAGGGATCAAAACATCCAAGGACATACCAGTTCCCGAACTACTTGCGGAACAGGTGATAGGTCAGGACGAAGCTGTAAGCGTGGTTAAGAAAGCTGCAAAGCAGCACCGGCACGTCATGCTCATAGGGCCTCCAGGTACAGGTAAATCCATGTTGGCCCAGTCCATGATCGACTTTTTACCAGCCAGTGACATGGAGGATATACTGTGCTTTCCCAACGAGGATGACGAGAACTGCCCAAAGGTAAGAACGGTGCCCGCAGGAAAGGGAAAGGATATCGTTGACGCCCACAGGAGAGAAGCATCCAAGAGAGTACAGGCCAAGAGCCAGGGTCTGCTTATCATACTGGCACTTGTGATAGGCGCGGCGGTCCTTATATCGATCTTAACTGGTAATTTTCTAATCATGTTCTTCGGAATAATCGCAGCGGCCATGCTGCTCATTGCCATGCGCGCTTCTCCCCTGGGAATGGGGAACGAGATGGAAAAGCAAGTACCGAAGCTGCTAATTGGTCACAAACCCGGTGACAAGCCACCCTTCATCGACGCTACAGGGAGTCAGGCCGGAGCGCTCTTGGGGGATGTTAAGCACGATCCGTTCCAGAGCGGAGGCCTGGAAACACCTTCCCATCAAAGGGTCGAAGTTGGTGCCATACACGAAGCTCACAAAGGAGTTCTTTTCATAGATGAGATTAACATGCTCCGTATGTCATCCCAGCAGAGCCTTCTCACGGCCATGCAAGAAAGAAGGTTCTCGATAACAGGCCAGAGTGAAAGGAGCAGTGGAGCCATGGTCAAATCCGAGGCGGTCCCCACGGACTTCATACTTGTGGCCGCGGGAAATCTAGATTCCATATACGGTTCACCGGAGACCGCAGGAGGTATGCATCCTGCCCTGCGCTCCAGGGTGAGGGGTTACGGATACGAGGTATATGTGAACGACACCATGGATGATACCCACAGTAATCGCATGAAGCTTCTGCGCTTCATAGCCCAGGAGATAGAAAAGGACAAGAAAAAGATACCTCACTTCTCCCCAAAGGCCATGGCAGAGGTACTCAGGGAGGCCCAAAGGAGGGCGAACAAACGGGGTGAACTCACACTGAGGCTCAGGGAGCTTGGAGGATTGGTCAGAGTCTCCGGGGATCTGGCATCCGAAAGGGGACATAAGATGGTGGTCGAGCAGGATGTTGTTGATGCAAAGAATATCGCCCGTTCCCTGGAACAACAAGTGGCGGACAGGTATATCAAAAGGAGAAAGGAATACAGCACTTACCAAACCAGAGGTTCAGTGGTGGGCGTGGTCAATGGTCTGGCTGCCCTAGGAGGCGATCAGGCAGGTATATCAGAGTACTCAGGGATACTGCTGCCCATTGCGGCCGAGGTGACGCCCGCACACTCCCGGGACGAGGGGAAGATAGTGGCCACCGGGAAACTGGGGGATATAGCAAAAGAGGCAGTGCAGAACGTTTCCGCCCTTGTGAAGAAGTACACAGGAGAGGACATATCCCGATACGATGTCCACATACAGTTCATAGGTACACAGGAGGGGGTGGAAGGGGATTCCGCCTCAATATCCGTTGCCACAGCGGTGATATCGGCCCTGGAGGGCATACCCATTGACCAGAACGTAGCCATGACCGGTTCATTGAGCGTTAGAGGACAGGTACTGCCAGTGGGAGCGGTAACGGCAAAGATAGAGGCAGCTGCGGAGACTGGTATCAAACGGGTGATCATACCCAAGACCAACCTAAGAGATGTGGTTCTCGAGAAAAGGTATGAGGGTAAGATAGAGATAATACCTGTTGACAACCTGGGAGAGGTACTCGATAATGCACTCATAGGGGAGAACAAAAAGAAACTCCTGGAAAAACTGACTTCACTGCTCGAGATAAAGACCATACACATACCCGCGGACCAGCCCGCTATCCATTGATGGTGATTGGGATTTGGGTGCTTTTGATCTACTTTCCGGAGATATTCACCATATCCTGACGGAACTGGGTATAGAATCCGAAACCCGGGCCCAGGAGGAAGCCATACCATACATAATGAAGGGAGAACATACGCTGGTGATAGCTCCCACGGGAGTGGGGAAGACCGAAGCCGCACTTCTGCCTCTCCTGGAGAAACTCAGAAAAGAGAAAAAACCCGGTTTCCGGCTTCTGTATATAACACCCCTGAAAGCGCTCAACAGGGACATGGTGAGGAGGATCCAGTTCTTCGCGGATCGACTGGATATGACCGTATCGGTACGGCACGGGGATACCTCAAAGGCCGAACGTGCCAAGCAGTCCCGGTCTCCTCCCGATGTACTGATCACTACCCCCGAAACCCTCCAGATCATGTTCACCGGACACCTTCTGAGAAAGGCCCTTGGTAGGGTGGAGTACGTTGTGGTGGACGAGCTTAATGAACTTGCCTCCGACGAGAGGGGCAGTCAGCTCGCCCTTGCTCTGGAGAGACTGGTGGAACTGACCGGTAAGAGATTCCAACGTGTTGGGCTTTCCGCTACGGTTGGGAGTCCCGAAAAGGTGTTGAATTTCCTTGTGGGAACCCAGGGAGAGGGAAAGATCGTGGAGATATCGGGAAAGGGCAGCACCGAGATCCGAGTGGTGTACCCCTTACCGGAAGATGGGGATAAGGAACTGGCAGAGATCATGCGATGCGAGCTTGAAGGGGCCTCTACTGTGAGGATATGTCGAGAGCTCATAGACGCACACCTCTCGGTACTGATATTCGTGAATACCCGGGATTCGGCTGAAGCCTTGACTTCCCGCTTCCACCTGTGGTTACCGGATTTCCCCTTGGGCGTTCACCATGGCTCTTTATCCAGAGAAGCGAGGATGGATGCCGAGGAACGTTTCAAAAAGGGTGAATTGAAGGCCCTTGTTTGCACTTCTTCCATGGAGTTGGGTCTGGATATGGGGGATACGGACCTGGTCATACAGTATCAATCTCCAAGGCAGGTCACACGGATGGTGCAGAGGGTGGGCCGTTCCGGACACCGCATAGGTTTGACCTCAAAGGGGGTTATAGTGGTAACACCAGAGGATGAGATAGGGGAATCAGTGGTCATCGCAGAGGGTACACTGGAAAGGGACCTGGAATCCACCGAGATACCCCAGAAGCCCATGAGCGTCCTGGCAAACCAGCTCATATCCGCGGTTAACTCCGAGAGAAGGTTGGACATGAGAAAATTTTTTGATATGGCCAGGAGGGCATATCCCTTCAGAGAACTCACATGGGACGAATACGTCGAAATGGTTGAGCAACTCCAGGAGATCAGGGTGCTGTGGAAGGAAGGAGAAGAAGTGGGAAAACGCCGGGCATCCCTTAGATATTTCTACGATAACATTTCAATGATACCTGACGAGAAGACTTTCCTTCTGAAAGATATATCCAAGAACTCATTGGTGGGTACCCTGGACGAGAGTTTCGTGGCCAGCAACATCGAACTCGGAGGGGTGATCACCCTACAAGGAAGGGCATGGAGGGTGGTTGACATAGACGAGGATACGGTCATAGCTCATCCGGTATCGGACCAGGGAAAGATACCGGACTGGTCAGGCGAGGATATACCTGTCCCCTTCCATATAGCAAGGAGGGTAGGTGAACTGCGTCGGAAGGGAATCCACGACCATCAGTTAATGGAAAAAGGAGCGGAAGATCGTTTTATGGAATATCTGGTATCCCAGCCTCCATATCCCATGGGTACCGGGGATACAATAGTCATAGAGACCGGATCAGATACCGTAGTGGTAAACGCATGCTTCGGAAGCAGGGTTAACGAGACCCTGGGGCGCTTGATCGCCGCACTGCTCTCCGCCCGGTTGGGTGAAAGCGTCGCGGTGCACACTGACCCCTACAGGGTGATGCTCAAGGTTCCCAGGAGGGTACCCCCGGCCATGGTGGAGGATATATTGAAGAAAACAAAGCCCGAACACCTGGAGGATATCCTCCGTATGGCCATAAAGCGGTCTCCCTTTTTCAGGTGGAGATTTCTTCATGTTGCAAAAAAATTCGGAGCGGTAAGAAAGGATGTTGATTACCGTTCCCTGGCCCTGGACCGTCTCATGGAAACCTTCGAGAACACTGTGATGTACCAGGAAGCCCTGGACAAGGTATTCAGGGATAATCTCAGCATAGAGAAAACAAAAATGGTCCTAGAGCATATATCCAATGGAGACATGTCCGTTGTGATCTCCACCTCCGGATTGTCACCCGTGGGGAGAGCCGGACTGGAAAAAAACATGGAACTCATGGACACCAGCAGCGTGAGCCAGGCAGTCCTGGATTCCTACAAAAAAAGACTCGAGGGAGAGACCCTTATCCTTAAATGTCTTAAATGTGGGAGCGAAAGGAGGCGAATGGTAAGGGACATAGACAAACCGCGATGTCATCTCTGCGGAGCATCCATGGTCTCTCTCCTGAACAGGTATCACGACGCATCCCTGTTGAAAAAAGACCCTATGGACCTGGATGCGGATGAAAGAAGGAAGGTGAAGGAATTCTACAAGCTCGCTGATCTGGGCAGGGTTTACAGGAACAAAGCGGCCTTAGCTCTGGCGGCTAGGGGTGTCGGGCATGACAAAGCCGCCAGGATACTGGCAAGGGAACACAGAGACGAGGCCGAATTTCTCAAAGCACTCCTGGAAGCGGAGATACTCTATGCCCGGACGAAACGCTTCTGGGATTGATTTATTTGCGATGTGTTTAAATATATTCGGAGGTGTCTAAGCATCATGTTATTCGAAAATTGTACCAAAGTATATATACAGGTTATTACGAATAACCCTATAAGTCGTTCCATTTATACCCCCGAGGAATAATTCATGGATGAAAACAATAAAGAAACCATGGAAAAGGAGATAGCATCCTTGATGACGGTTCCCTCCATAGGCGAACTGACTGCCCGAGCATTGATCAAAGGAGGTTTTAATGACATCGGATCAATTGAAGAGGCAGGTTTTGAAAAAATCAGCAAGCTGGAAGGCATGGGTGAGAACAAGGCAAAAGGGATACTGGATGAGATAAGGGGGATCATACCCGGTTCCGCGGATGTGAGCGCAGAGTTCATTTGCCCAGGGTGTGGTGCCATTTTAAGTCTAAACTCGGAGATGTGCCCAGAGTGCGACGCGAGTTACTCCACGGAGGAGGAGGTGTTCCTACCGGGAGGTATACTCCTTGATGATCCTTTGGAAACCCTTTCTGAATATGATGTAAAGATCACCGACGGGGAGGATGACGAAGATGTGTGGTTCGGACGTGGTGCTATACTGGAATGTATGGGAGCCTACGAAGCAGCCTACGAATCCTTCGATATGGTTATCGAATTCGATCCGTTGTACGATCAGATCTGGAACGCACGAGCCCGGCTTGCCATGAAGCTAGGAAAGATAGAAGAAGCTGCCAGAGCATACAAGCTTGTCGTGAACTCCAAGATGGAAGGGTTGGAAGTTCTCCAGAACATGTATTTCGGTGGACAGGACGAAGAGGATATACCAAAAAAGGTACATTCCATAGAGGCCGAGGTGGTGGAACAATCCCTGGCAAAGGCACGGAGGGAGATATCAGATCTGAAAGGAAAAACGGAATATGTGGATAATCTGCAAGATATACTGGGTGAAGCTTCCAAGGCACGTAACGTGGACGATCGGGAAAAAGCGGTGGAATTGGCTAATGAGGTTACGGATAAGATCGCAGCTCTCAAAGAGACACTGCCACTATTGGAAGAGATCCAGGAAAAACTGGCGCTATTCGAAGATGACGAGAAGAATCTGGAGATGTTCTACAACAGATTCCAGGAATTGATACAGGGTATACAGGAAGGTTTGTTCACGGAGATGGTTGAAAAGGCGAAGGGTATCCATGGAGATATGAGCGAACTGCTGCAGGATGGAAGCACCGTGGAGGAGGCTGCGAAACCCGAGATCACACTCAAAGAAGATATCGTTGAGGAAGATAGTCTGCCCGAAGAGGAAACAGGAGTGGAAGAACCGCTATCCGAACCAGAAACAGAGGCGGAAGAACCAATACCAGAACAGGAAACAGAAGTGGAAGAACCACTACCCGAACAGGAAACAGAGACTGCAGATGAATTCCATGACGCTCTGGAGGATGCCAGGAAGTTACAGGAAGAAACCGATGAATACATAGCCGAACAAAAATCCTTGACAGATGTGGAGACACCGGAACAGATCACCCAAGGTTTATCTGAAGCGGAGTTGGAGGAGGTCCTTTCCGATGCTAGGAACGCCCTGGCCGAGGCAAGAGACACCGGTCTCAGGCTGGATAATATTAAAACCACTCTCAAAGCGGCTTTGGAGTTAAAAAATGAAGGAGCCCTTGAAGAAGCCAGGGAAAGGATGGAACAGGTCATCAATGACTCAAAGTTGGTTACAGATATATTCGGGATACTCGAATGGGGGAAAAAATACGTTATGCGTATGAAAGATTCTGATATGGAGTTTAAACTTCATCTCAACAAGCTTAAGGAAATAAAGGCCCTTGGCGACCAAGGGGATTACCAGGACGCAATATCCCAGGGAGAAATAGCTCTCAGAGATATGAGGAATATTCTGGGTATAGAAGAAGAGGAGGAGATGCAGTATCCGAGACCCGAGCAGGGGGATGTGTCAGATGGAGAGAAGGAAAAAAACCTCAAGAAGGGTATAGAGGATTTGAAAAAACTCATAGTATTGGCAAGGACCAACCATATGGATGTGACCAAGGTGGGTGAGCTGATCAACTCAGCCATGATATCCGCCAACAAAGAGTCTTACGAGGAGGCGATCTACTTCATGAAAGAAGGAACCGTTCGCATGAAGGAACAGATAGATGAATTCCTTTCTGAGAAGATCCAGTATCTGGAAAATATGATGGAGAGACCCGATGAGGATGGGTTAATGAAAGAATGCCCGAAATATCTGGAATCCGCCCGTAAGGCCTGGGAATCCGGGGAATACGATTCCGCCATCGAACAAGTGAAGAAAGGGCAAAAATTATGCGAGGCGGCTAAAACCCCCGTGGACGTGGCCAGGGACAAGATAAAAGAACTGGAGCAGCTGGTGGAGGATGCGGAATTCATAGGGATGGACATGAAAAAAGAACGCAGGATCCTCCATGATGCCATGGGGAACATAGAAAGTGCTCCAACTGACGATGCCATGGCCAAGGCCCTGAAGACGGAGGTCGAGAGGGAAATAATGAAAGATTTGCCAGATAAGCTTAAGGTAGCCATGAAAAATGCCCAGAAGGACCTCCAGGATGCAAAGGTTTCAGGAAAGAACATCTCCAATCAGATCTACCTTTTAAAGCAAGTGAATATCGACGCAAAAGAAGAAAACATCATAAAAAGCGTCAAATACCTCAAAAAATACAAAAATGATATGCGCGATATGGCGGAATGACTTTTGAATAGATCGGATTCAATCATCATAAAGGAAAATGAGAGGGTGTATTCACCCGACGATGATACTCATCTACTACTTGATGTGGTCGATGTGGATGAGGGGGAGGATGTATTGGAGATCGGATGCGGCACGGGGATCATATCACTACATTGTGCAAAGCAAGGTGCCAATGTGACCGCGGTTGACCTGAATGAGGAAGCGGTGCGGCTCACGAAGTTGAACGCCGAGCTCAACGATATAACTCTCACGGACGTGCGCTGGAGTGATATGTTCCTGAATATCGAAGGTTTGTGGGATGTGATCCTTTTCAACCCACCCTATTTACCCGCCATCAAAGGTGAGCCTCTGGATCCCAGATGGGACGGTGGGGAATTGGGGGACGAGACCGTCGTCAGATTTCTTGAAGAGGCATTTTCCCGCCTCCGTCCCGGAGGACGGGTCTATTTTTGCTGTTCTGACAGAGCGCCCCTTACCAGGATATTCAATACCGTGGAAATGGGATACGTCATGGTTGAGCAACGGGAAAAGACCTTTGACTTCGAAACCATATACGCTTTTTCCCTGGTAGCCGCGAACACACCCCAAACGGGTCTCTTTTGAGAAGAGGGTAAACAAATAAATATATGTGATGAGATTGGTTGTAATGCAACGAAATATATTCGCTGCGGGCTTTGTGATCTTCATCCTAGGTCTATTTCTGGTCCTTGCTTTCTGGCCTATCTTTGCCACATCTGCGGGTACGCTGTATGAAGACCGTTCGGGGCTGGTGTACCAGTCTTACGATAGGGGAGATAAGGTCACCACCCACGGTACAATCACAAATATATCGACCACTGGTTTCCCCGGATGGATGGAAGACATGGGATTCAGGAACGTGGTTTACGTGGAGGTGGATGACGGCTTCGCCTTCCTGATCCCGGATCGAACGGAGATCAAATTCTCGGAAGGAGATCAGATCTACGCCCGTTTGACCTTGGTAGAAGAAAGCCTTGTCCTAGGTTGGGGTAGGATACAGTACTGGGAACTGTCCGGAACCATGGGTAACAAACAGATGGTGAACCTTGTATTCTTCATCACATTGGCCCTGGGAGCAGTGATCACCGTAGCCGGTGCGGTCAAGGATTGACAAGCCGCAAAATACAATTATACCCGTTCAGATTGTCCATGAGATGGTAACCACCATGAATACTATGGATTGGACTGAGAAGTACCGACCGGATACCCTCGAAGATGTTGCGGGGAACAGCGACGCAAAAAAAAGACTGGTGAGGTGGGCAAACCAGTGGAGCAGCGGAAAGCCAAAGAGAAAGGCGGTCATACTTGCGGGAAAGGCCGGGATAGGGAAGACTTCCGCGGCCCTGGCCCTGGCAAACGATATGGGTTGGGACGTGATAGAGATGAACGCCTCGGATCAGAGGAACAGGGAGGCCATCCAGAACATAGTGGGCAGAAGTGCCGTGGACGACACATTCTCTTCTGACGGTGATTTCATACCCTACAGGGAAGGAAAACGAACACTCATCATACTTGACGAGGCCGACAATATATTCGGTAAGGAGGATTTCGGAGGTGTTCAGGAGATCGCAAAGGTGATAGATCAAACCGAGCAACCCATACTACTCATAGCCAATGATTATTATTCATTACAAAGACGTTCCAGATATCTCAGTGATAAACTGGAGAAGATAGAATTCAAGCCCCTGGATCAAAGCTCCATAGCCCTGCTCCTCAGAGATATCTGCAAAAATGAGAACATGGGATACGATTCCGAGGCCCTTATGACCCTTGCCAAACGATCCGACGGAGATGTGAGGTCCGCAGTAAGGGACCTACAGAGCATAGCTACGGGGAAAGAACACATAGAGCTGGAGGACCTTGACGTCCTGGGTCATCGAAACAGGGAGGAAGAGATATTCCCGAGCCTCAGGATAATACTTCAGGGAACGGATCCTCACACATCCAGGGAGACCCTTTCCCAGTTGGACGAAGAACCCCGGAACCTGATCACGTGGATAGACGAGAATCTGCCCAGGGAATACACGGACAGAAAGGAGTTGATAAGAGGTTTCGATAGTCTGTCCAAAGCCGATGTTTATCTAGGCAGGGTTTACCGAACTCAGTATTACCGCTTCTGGGCATACTCCAATGATTTCATGAGTGCCGGGGTCAGCCTGGCCAAAGAACATACTCACACTGGATTCAACAGGTATGCCTTCCCCACATGGATCAAAAAGATGACCAGATCCAAGGTAGACCGGAAGACCAGATCGGATCTATCCAAAAAGATCGCTGTACACACCCATACCACAACGAACAGGGTAATGGAGGACATCTATCCATTCTTCAGATACCTCTTCAACAACGATCCGAGATTCAGGCATTCAATGGTAAATAAACTGGATTTGAGCAGAACCCAGGCAGCTTTTCTGATGGGTACCGACGCAGGATCGAAAGAGGTGATCAAGCTGTATATGAAAGAACCCGTGGTGGAAACGAAGGTGGAAGAGAAAAAAGTTGAGAAAAAGAATCAAAGATCCCTGTTGGAGTTCTGATCATGCTTGGAAGTAAGAAGGAGATCCTGAAGAAGCACGGATACGTTCTGACCGGTGATGAATCCGCCGTAAAACTATGCCACTGGGTAAGAGAGAAGCTGATATCAGGTAGATCTTGCTACAAGGAAGATTTCTACGGTATAGAGTGCCACCGCTGCCTTCAGATGTCACCGGCGGTGGATGTGTGCAATCACACCTGCCTGTTCTGCTGGAGATACCAGGATTATGCGGTCAGGGATGAGAATATCTCATACGATCTCCCGGAAAACATAGTGGAGAAGAGCATTGAAGCTCAGAGGGAACTGGTCAGCGGTTTCAGGGGTGACCACAGATGCAGCGAGTCCATGTGGCAGGAAGCTAGGGAGCCGAATCAGGTGGCCATAAGCCTAGCTGGAGAGCCTGCCATGTACCCTTACCTTGGGGATCTCATAGAGGAATACACAAAAAGAAACATGACAACATTCCTCGTGACCAACGGAAGTCTTCCCCGGGTACTGGAAGAACTGGATACCCTCCCAACACAGCTGTACGTGACCCTGGCTGCGCCCAACGAAACAATCTACAAACGTCTCTGCGTACCAAAGGACGGCGCATCCTGGGATGATCTGAAAAAGACCTTGAGCATACTTCCGTCCCTGGATACCAGGACCGTGATAAGACATACCCTGGTGAAGGGTTGGAATCTGGGATGGGAAAGAGAATACGCCCAACTCGTAAGGACCGGCGACCCGGATTTCGTGGAGGCGAAGGGGTACGTTTTCGTGGGAGATTCCAGGAGAAGGATGAACCTGGATAACATGCCCTCTTACGATACCATAAAATCCTTCGGTGAGAGGGAGGCCGAACTTCTGGGCATGTCACTTCTCAAGGAGAAAAGGGACAGTCGTGTGATACTGCTCGGTAACCAGGAAGCGGGGCTGAAGTGATCCGGAACTAGATCACTCCAAGGTCCATCATGGCCCTGGCCACCTTCATGAAGCCACCAACGTTGGCGCCTACCACGAAATTCCCTTCGGCACCGTACTTTTTACCGTTCTCCGCGGTGGTCAGGTATATGTTCCTCATTATCTCCTGTAGCTTTTGATCCACTTCCTGGAAACTCCAGCTAAGTCTCTGTGAATTCTGAGACATCTCAAGTCCGCTCACGGAAACACCACCGGCATTGGCCGCCTTGGCTGGTCCGAACAAAATCCCCTTTTCCAGGAATACCTCTATGGCCTCGGGGGTGGAAGGCATATTGGCACCCTCGGCAACTGCCATAACACCGTTATCGGCCAGGGTGTTCGCGTCTGCTCCGTCCAGTTCATTCTGGGTCGCACTTGGGAGTGCGATATCGCAGGGATAATCCCAGGGCCTGCCTCCATCCACATACTCAACATCATACTCTTCCGCATACTCTTTGATCCTTCCCCTTTTGATCTCCTTTAACCTTACCACGTATTCAAACTTATCACGACCTATCCCATCTGGATCGTATATGCAGCCGCTGGAATCGGACAAGGTGACAACCTTGGCACCCAGCTGCAGGCATTTGTCCAGGGCGAACTGGGCCACGTTACCGGAACCGGATATGCTCACTGTTTTTCCCTTGAGATCATCTCCCTGGGCTTTGAGCATCTCCTGGGTGAAATAGACCAGACCGTAACCGGTGGCTTCTGGCCGTCCCAGTGAACCACCCCACTCCGGACCTTTGCCCGTGAGCACACCTTCGAATCGGTTGACCAGCCGTTTGTACTGACCGAACATGTAACCGATCTCTCGCCTGCCCACACCTATATCGCCAGCAGGCACGTCTGTGTCGGGTCCCACATGCCTACTGAGCTCGGTCATGAAACTCTGACAGAAATTCATGACCTCAGTATCGCTTTTTCCCTTGGGATCGAAATCCGAACCGCCCTTTCCTCCGCCCATTGCCAGTCCGGTCAAGGCGTTCTTGAATATCTGCTCGAATCCCAGGAACTTTATTATGCCCAGGTAAACCGAGGGGTGAAATCTGAGACCGCCCTTGTAGGGTCCTATGGCACTGTTGAACTGTACCCTGAAGCCCCGATTCACTTGTACCTCTCCGGAGTCATCCACCCACGGGACCCTGAACATTATTACCCGCTCAGGTTCCACGAGCCTTTCTATCACTTTGCTACTCATAAATTCGGGATGTTTCTCGATGGCGGGTTCTATGGACTCCAGTACCTCTCTGACGGCCTGATGGAATTCCACTTCACCCGGATTTCTGTTAACAACCTGTTCGTAAATCCTATCTATAGACATGGGTATTTCTCCTTTTTTTCTTTGTTGCAACCGGTTTAACCGGTTGATTTGGAGAATAACGGTGTGTAGAATATAACCATTTCTGTTGGCCCAATCTTAGAAGACGAAAATGTATTATTTGGGTAGAAAAATCAAGATATGTAACCACTTTTAACAAACCTAACTGAGTATCATCAATAGATGAGTGAAAAAGCAGGTACCAGTAGTATGAAGAAAAAAGGGTGGGAAAGGGTTTGTTTATGGAGTTTATGCGGCAATTTTTTTCTCTGAATGGGCAGAATTTGGGAAACGGAGGAAGAAAACAATATAATAGTTGGACACAGGTAAGCAACAATACGACCACTGCGGTACACTCTAAGTAGGCCGAGGGCTAGGTAGTCCTTTCAGTAAAGTTATAAAAGAGGTTGTAGATATCCAGTACCTATGCGAGACCGGGAGTTACGGACATGAAATGCATCTTCGTCTCTGACCTTCACGGTTATCCGGGCAGATATGAGGCACTGTATGATCTGGTGTCACGAGAAGAGCCTGATGCCGTGTTCATGGGGGGAGACCTGCTTCCGGTTAAAGATGTGGCGAATTTCTTCCAGGAATACATCTCCCGAAGAACGAAAGCATTTCCCACCCGATTCTTCGCCATCATGGGTAACGACGACCCCAGAGGCTACGAACCTTTATTCGTAGAGGCAGACGGGAGGGGAGATCTGGAATACATACACATGCGTCCAAAGATATTGGGAGATCTATGGGTCATCGGTTACTCCTACGTACCCCCTACGCCCTTCATGCTCAAGGATTGGGAACGGTACGATGTATCCCGGTATGTTGACGTGGGCTGCATACATCCGGATGAAGGGATAAGAACAGTAGAACAGGAGGATGACGGGCTCAAAACCATAAAGGAGGACCTGGAAGAAATATCCCTACTGACACCGCCGGAGAGTACCATATACCTGTTCCACTCACCACCCTACGGGACCTCACTGGATCTAACAGGTAACACGGGCATTTTGGTGGATCACGCGCCGGTGGATACCCATGTGGGAAGCATATCCATCAAAAATTTCATCGAGGAACGGAAGCCCCTTTTAACCCTCCACGGACACATACACGAATCAGCCCTACTCACGGGTTCTTGGAAAGAAAGGATAGGGGAAACGTACGCCCTGTCCGCCGCCCATAACGGACCTGAATTGGCCGTAGTGTGCTTTGATACGGAGCGTCGGGACAGGGCAACCCGCATGCTGTTATAGATGTCTTCACTCCAGGGGGATCTTCCTAGCGGAATTGTATGGTGAATCGATGTGGCACGCCCACGAGGTCCTGTTCTTTATATCCGCATCGGTTACCAGGTGCACATCCAATAACTGGTCCACATGTTGTCCCGTCCGGTGCATGTTCTCTTGTTCGAAGACCCTGCCCTTTTTGTCCAACCAGTCCAGCAGGGCCTCCTTGCGTTCCCGGTCATCGTCTATGTGTATGATCAAATCGATATCACTGCGGGGACCTGCGGTGGCCTCCTTTGTGCTCCCGATGACATACAGACCTTTGACCTTGAAAAAATCTGCATCCATTTCCCTGGCCAACTCTTTTACCTTTTCCATGCGCCATGCCCAGTGATCCGGGGGTTTCAGGTAAGCCATGGCTTGATTGGAATCCCCATCCATCACCACCTCCAGAGTACCATCCTTGATGAGATCGGTGACCCTCAACACCCTAACCACATCCTCCATGTGCTTCCAGTCCGGCAGCAGTTCTTCCAGTCGGTTCGGAGATGCTAATAAGATATCCTCATTGTAAACGTTATCTTCCTCATGGGGATACAGAGGCAGATAGTTTATTTCGGCCTCAACAAGATCTTGGAAAAAGTGGGTTCCGAAAGACAGTTCGGGTAGGTAATCCCCTTTCTCCATGCCCACCTCTATGAGCATGGAGGTATTGTTGATATCTCTGTAATTAACGGGCACCCCCAACTTTATATCGCCCCTGCTACCCCACCTTCCCGGGCCCATCAATATGAATCTTCTTCGAGGTAAAAGGGAGTTCAGGTCGCTCACCACTCTGGCCACGGACCTCATATCCTCAACACTTTCCAACTCCTCGTATGTTTCCGGGACCACATAAACTATGTACTCTATGTTCTCCACAAAACCGGTGGTCACATACTTATTGGCCGAGAATAATTTTCTTTTATCGGGTACGTCCTTGGGTATGGGCCTTCTCTCGGTCTCCCGGGATTGGCTTTGGGGGCGGCATTGAAGAAGATAAAGGCGCTCTCCATCGGAGGCGAATTCCACGTCCACGGGAGTGTCCATCTTCTGCTCCAGCAAGTTCATTATCTGGCGCATGGTATCCAGGAACCTTTTGTCTTTCAGTAGTCCTGAAAATGTTATGATACAATCTTCCTTGGAAAGGTCGGATAATGGTGAAGGGAGTTTCAACTGTTCCCCATCAAAAACGGATATCATCTTGTTTATCAGAGGAAATTCATCACCGTAGGTCTCGATCATTTGGCTCACCTTCACGGTTTCTATGATACCCCGATCCAGATTGATCACGTCCATGTATCTTTGGGAATACCTTATCCTCTCATCCAGCAAGGTGTTCACTCTCAACTCAGGCCTGTTGGGAGATATAAGCATGGGATAATCGTCTCCAACCCTATCCACCGCTCGGGTTCCCAGTCCCGCCACCAACCGTATAATCCCATCCCGTCTCCTGATACGGGGTGACCATCTGAACTCGTTCCTGCTGAAACCCACACCACCGTATGCGGGAAAATAGTATGGCCCTATCTGTTTTCCCACTACCTCTTGTACCAGGATACCCATCTCCTCGTTGACGTCCAGCAAACCTCGTTCACGCCGGTACTCGATGGGATCGGAACCCATGGTCGAAGCGTAAACCTCGGCTATGGCATTCATCAGTGCGTTCAGCCTTTCCTCATCACTACCGGTATTTGCAAGGAAAAGGCTTTTGTACTTTCCGGAAAAGGCCGCCCCGAAACTGTCCTCCAGGAGACTTGAGGAACGAACGATTATGGGTTTGCCCTTGGTATCCGCAAGTATCCTACGAAGACCTTCGACTATCTCTGCAGTGAATACGGAATTCTTGAATATCTGCTCAAGGAACGGTTGTTCCTGCCGGATCTCCTCCGGTTCCAGATACTTGATGTGTATCACCTCATCCAGGTCGTTGTACTGTATGATATCCATCATGGTATCCGAGGTTATGTACCAACTTTTTGGGAATGACACAAAATCCAACAGTTCCTTTTTCTCGCTTTCGATTATCTTCCTGGCAAGAAATATCCCCGAGGACTTACCACCCAGCTTCCCTGCACCCTGGGCCGGACCCACTATGTGGGTCAGAAGAGGAAGGAAATCCTCCACGGTTATGTACTTCTTTGAGATATTGATGAACTCCAATCTATCGGTGAAGAACCTCTTTGTGAGAGAGGTGCAAATACTCATGCGGTCCTCAGGTGCGAGAACCCCCTGGTCACCGGTTGTCTCGAAGAAACGGTTAAGCTCATCGGTTATCTCCACCAAAGGTATCCCCACCCTCTGAGATGATAGGAGTAAAGGGCGAGCCTTGTCTTCCCTCAACCAGCGATGAAAAAGATTCGAGAGTTCGTCGGGAGGTATATACTCCCGGGCCATGTCGAAAACATTCTGCTGGACCATCTTCAGGGACTCCATGTCCTGTCGGGGGTTGGGCATGTTTATACCGCACCATTGGGATTCTCCGGGTGAACTTGGGATCGTGCATACCTTGCTGAGAAGCGCATCTATTTTTTTGTTATGGGTTCTGTAGAGATGATAGACCATCCTTCGTGTCAGTCTCAACATGGTCCTGGGATCAGTCTTCATGAGGAGATCGATTATCACCTCCCAATCTTGTTTCCCACCCAGACCGTCGGGGGAACGGGTTTCCCCGGAGATACCACCGTTACGCTGGATCCTCAATTCCTCCCTTACATTCTTCTCTTCGATGAACTTGCTCAGCAATTCGGCTATGGCATTCAAAAGGCGTTTTTCATCCTTAAGGAAAGGACCTAGGTCTGCCGGAGGTCTATCTTCAAGATAGCCTACCTCAACCCGGCCTAAGATCTCATCGGACAGAACGATATCGGATCCCAGTGTCCAGGGTGTTTCTTTGTGATTTTCACTGGAGAATTCTTGGCCGTTGATCACTATTCTGGCATAGGCCACATCGTCGTGTTTCATGGCCGGTGGTAACAGTTCTATTATATCTTCCAGAGCCTTTTCAAGAGATATGTGATTATTCTTGACTATCCCGGATATCCCGTATAGACAGTTGAGCTCCTTCACCCTCTCTTTCAGTTCCTCCTCCCGATTCCTGGGTGTTCTTTCCGGTTCAGATCCATCTTGGCTCATGGTCGATCTCCAGTGTATGGGTCCATAGTCCGCCACCTACCTATTTTTAGTTTTCCCCTTTATTACGATCCCCTTCCCTTCCCGGCCATCAAGCCTCAGTTCAAGGGGTGTTCGGGTGGTTACATGTCTGGTGAACTCTCCCTCCTCCACTATATCCTGTTCACCAAGCCATTGAAGATCCACCTTGGTCCCCTTCTCATCCACTATGAGATAACCTGTTTCGGAAGATACCAGGTCATGGAAGAAATGGGATCCCTGGGACGGTTCTATGTGTCTTCCTCCCATCTCGGTCTCCACTATGGCAAGGGCACCAGCTATGTCACCCCAACGTATCGGGATACCCATCCAGTGGTCCGAAGAGCCCCATCGCCCAGGGCCTATCAACAGATATTTTCGATCTCGCTTCATGAGTTTACGGTTCAATGTACTCACCTCACGGGCGATCCTTTGACTCTCTTTCGCAGCGAAGGAGTCCTCCTTGACATAGACCACATCCCGTATATCCTCCATCAAACCGTTCCCAAGGGAATTATTGCTGTACAGGAGTACATCCATTTCTTCATAGGCCCCTATATCCACACAGGCTTCAACTTTCCGGGATACCATGCTTCTCATCTGGAGTATGTACATGGTCGCTTCCCGGCACTTATCATCCTCGAACTCCACGGTGAATTCTATCTCCACAGGGTATCCGAGGGCCATCTTGGCCACCTTCAGAACCAGTCCTAAGCCTTTGGCCAGTGGTATGATACCCGGGGAGAGGAGTGGTGAAAAATCCAGTACCCTCGTACCCTCGTATGCGGTTCCGGGATACAGACGACCATCCTGGTAAGTAGATGCAATGCAGCGAAGCAAGCCTTGTTTTTCAGCCTCTTCCAGGTCCAGTCGAACCAAGGAGGTTTCTTCATCCATATCGAGCATCCTGTAGATCGACCTGAGGTTCAAACCGAAGAAATGTCTCTGGGAATGTTTCACCCGATCTTCGATGTCGGGAACCATGGGTCTCCTGGGATGCTCGGGACAGAAACAGTGGGACCGGCCTCCTTCAACAATGTTCTTTCCCAGCCCCAGGGCAAGATAGGCAACACCGCACTCGGGGACGCAACCGCCAGAGGGATAATGATTGTAGGAACGGGCAACACCGGATATTGAGGGATAAAAGTACTTCCCTCTTTTCTTCCCGGTGACTTCCTGAAGGATAACCGCCATCTTCTCATCGTTCAGATTCTTGGGTGTGGATCGGAGGTAGTTCCTGGCAGCTTCGAAGTAAGTGGAGGCAAAAACATATTTTATTGCATTGCAAACGTCCTGGAATCGGAAGTCCGTATCCCAGGATTCGTTGGGGAGCAGCATGGAAGCATACACCCCAGCGAAGGGTTGGGAAAGTGAATCTTCCAGAACTCCGGAAGATCTTACTATCAATGGTTTCTTGGTGTTCCTAACGAAGGAGCGTATATCACCCAGCACCGTGGGGGGAAGGCTCGATTCTATGAACTTAGCCGCGATCCTTTCGTCGGGAAGGTTGATCAGTTCTTCTATATCCAAAGAATTTTGTTTCAAGAACTTCTCGAATACTTCCGTTGAAAGCACTATTGTCCTGGGTACAGTTATGTTCAATCCGCGGAGCATCTCTGGGCCCATGTGCCGGGATAACAATTTTGACATGAACACCAGGCCCCGTGCCTTGCCTCCTAGGGCACCGGTACCGATCCTGCTGAGCCGTACATGGGGTCCGAAGCTCTCCCTGTGGAACTCCAGTATGGAATTTTTGTATACCCTGTACCTGTGGGCTTCCAGGAGCCTTTTCATGTCGTCCTGAAACGATCCTCTCTTACCGGTACGTAGTTCTTCAAAGGATCGAGCCAGTTCGTTCTCTCCCCGGGCTATGCACCACTTAGACAGATCTTCCGATTTCAACATCTGTTCTGTTGCCGCTTCTTGGGACCTCCCAACCGCCCTGTCAAGGTCTGTTAGGCAGCGAATGGTTACAGACTTCCCGTCACCCGTATCCCATGAGAGCTCTGTGGGTCCCAGGACCTCACTTAAAAACCTCTTCAACTCCCATTCAAGACGGGAAGAGCTCTTGTGGAAAAAACCGATGTCCTCCGGCACCTCCTCGAGAACATCGGAAGACTGTATCATGACCGGGATATCAAAACGCTTCTTTATATCCATGACAAGGTGGAGACCGGAATATTGACCCTCCTGATCAGAAAGGTCGCTGATAACACCTGCAAGGTTTTTGCCGTATCTTTCAACACAGAGTTCACCCTGGGTAAAATCCCCTGCCATGAGAAGCCTGGGTCTCCTGAGATGTCTGGTGATGACCTGATCCTCCGTGAGGTCCTCATCGAGTATGTTCTCAAGATGATCTCGTATCTCGTCATATATGAGATGTACGTAGGTGGAATAGTGCTGCACTGAATCCTCGATCAGCAGTATGATCCTGCCCTCGGACTTGACATCCGGGTTGTTCTCCAACTGGATACGATCTTCTATGTACTGGAGTATATCCAGAAATATCTTCCCGTCACCGTTCCATGTGAACACGTGGTCAATGTCGTTTTCATTCACAAGTCCTTTCACATCGTTACCAACCACCGCCACCAGAAGTTTCGGGTCAAAGGACTTTACACGGCTGGCGAGTTCAACCACCCCCATATCAGACGGTTCCTTGAATATGATAACCAGATCAACGTTGTTCTTCTCGATGTACTCCAAGCCTTCCATGCCAGATCCCTTGTGGGTGAACACCGGAGGCGGCCTGCCGGGTATCGTGGGGTAATGATCTCTGAACAATCCGTTGAGCCGCCCGCCTTCTTCCACAAGGAAAAAATCGTATGTCGGAGACACCATCAGGACGTTTCCTATCGAATGGCTGTGTAGTTTTTCACACCGGCCGTCGGTGTCCCCGATATTGGGACGTATGCCTGTTACCTTTCTAACGATCTCATCTATCTCCGAATCTCTGCAGCTCATCTGTACCTACTTCTTGTTCATATCCAGCCCCTCAATCTGCAGGCCTCAGCCACACTGTTGATGGATATCATGTAGGCTGCATCCTTGAGGGTTATATTCTTTCTCTTGGAGAGTTCCATGACCTTGTAGAAGGCGGAAGTCATCTTGTCATCCAGCTTACCAAGTACCTCTTCCTTTGGCCAGTAGTAATTCTGATTGTTCTGCACCTGTTCGAAGTAGCTGCAGGTGACACCGCCGGCATTGGCAAGGAAATCCGGTATGACCATGATTCCTTTCTCTTCCAGTACCGTATCCGCCTCGGGAGTGATGGGTCCGTTGGCCCCGGCTCCGATGAGTTTTACACTGGGCCGTATATGATTTACTGTATCTTTGTTTATGGCATTCTCCAAAGCAGCGGGGATCAATATGTCCACATCCTTTTTCAACCAATCCTCTCCCGGAAGCCTCTCGTAACCCAGTACTTCAGCTTTTTCCTTATCCACCGTACCGTACCTGTTGGTTATACCCCTTAATTCCTCAAGGTCGATACCACTTTCTTTGTAGTATGTGTATGCCGTTGAATCTTCCTGATCCCAACATGAAACCAACAGCACTTTGCCTCCGTATTCCGTGAATAGTTCGATGGCATACTGTGCAACGTTTCCGAAACCCTGAACCGCAGCTGTGGTTTCGGATATATCCATTTTCAACTCCTTGAGTGCTTCTCTTATGGTGAACACAACACCGTATCCCGTTGCCTCGGTACGACCCAGGGAACCACCATGGCCCACGGGCTTCCCTGTGATAACACCGGGATACTTTCCTCCCGCGATATGCTCGTATTCGTCCATCATCCAAAGCATGTGTTGTGCACTGGTCATCACGTCGGGTGCGGGGACATCATTCACGGGCCCGATATTCTTTGCCAATTGTCTAACCCAGCCCCTGCAGAGCCTTTCCTGTTCCCTATCGGACAGGTCATGGGGATCGCATATAACTCCACCTTTTCCTCCACCCAGGGGGATATCGGCAACGGCACATTTCCACGTCATCCACATGGCTAAAGCCCTTACCGTATCCGCAGTTTCCTGAGGATGGAACCTTATGCCCCCTTTGCAGGGTCCCCTTGCATCGTTGTGCTGTACTCGGAAACCCCTGAAAACCTTGACAGTACCGTCGTCCATTTTTACAGGTATGCTGAAGTGATACTCCCTTAAGGGCACTCTTAAAAATTCCCTGGTAGATTCGTCAAGTCCTAGCTTATCGGCAACAGTGTCAAATTGTTCCTGTGCCATCTTGTATGCGTTGAAGCCTTTTTCTGCCATATTCAGATACCTCTTTAATTTGGTGTATGGGAGAAAATAACAACTGATATAAATAATCCGTTTACAAAAATCCAGTGTTTTAATGTACAAAATGGGTTATTTCCTTATTGGAAGATACTCATGCTGTCCACCAATGAATTCAGTCACCACTGCACGCCCTCAACCGCCCTTCTATCATACCTATGGATACCTTCTGGGGCATTATGTTGTGAATCATCTTGGATGACAGTATTGTATTGGATAAGGCACCTATGCTGTTGGGGAACGTGTCGTACAGATTCTCACCCCACTGAAAGAAATCCTCTATGGTCTTGAATGCGGTGAATACGAGGAAATTGTATCTGCCCGTGCTGGCCACCAGGGCCCGGGAAACCTTGTTATCCTTTATCATCAGGTCCATGAACTCCTTTCGCTTGGATTTCACCTCGATCTTGGAAACCACCATGTTGTATCCGGGAGGTATGAACAAGTTGGGAAAGGTACATCGTGGATAACCGATGATCCCAGCATCCAACATGGTCTCGATGTGCCGCCCCACTGTCTTCCTGTTGGAAACTAGTTTCCGTGCCAGTAGGGATTCGTTTGTCCGTATGCACTCTCCCTCCATGAGTATCTTTAGTAGTTCGAACTCAACTTCATCCAGTGTTACATCGTTCAAGACAATCTTACCCTTGGATCGGAATTCCTCCGCCAATACCTTCACAAAACAGTTTGGATCGTACTTGAATGTGAGTCTATTGCTGAATATATACGCATTAGCCGGTGCCCTCCATTCCCTGGCAGGTATCCTCTTCTCTCGAACGATCTTCTCCCTCCACGAGTGATATGTTTCCAGATCCTTGAAGAATTCTATGAGAAGTGTGTTGTAGGGGCCTTCCATACATGAAAAAGCTGCGAATATGTGGGAATCCTCCCTGTAAAAGGAAGTCATCTCTTCCCCCCTGGGCATGTCCGCCTCGACTATTACGAGTAGGGGAAACTCTTGGAATAGAGCGTCGAAGGGATATATGGGAGGCCTCACCAGATCGTTCTCGTAGAGATAATCCACCTTCTTTTTGGCTGTGGCCCTGTGTATATCGAGTCGCCTTGCCAGATGACTGATGTTAACGTTAACCCCCTCTCCGGAAACCAGATATCGTAGTAGCCTGAGGTTCAATTCGTCCTTTAACGGGTCGTTCATTCTGCTCTCTAATGCATTGGGATTATATCATGCTTTTGGAAAAAAGAGTTCGGGACGAACCAACGGGAAATTGGTGTTTGTTTACCTGCCGTCAAGTTTTCTTCGCGTAGGAGGTGATCCATCTGCAGGTTCCCCTACAGATACCTTGTTACGACTTAACCCTCCTTGCCGAACCCAAATTCGAACATCCCTTATGAGATGTCCTCATCCAAACTCAACTCGGATGGTTTGACGGGCGGTGTGTGCAAGGAGCAGGGGCATATTCACCGCGGGATGTTGACCCGCGATTACTACCGAATCCAGCATTCATGAGGGCGAATTACAGCCCTCAATCCGAACTAAGATCGGGTTTCGGGATTACCTTCCCCTTTCGAGGTTGAAAACCCATTGTCCCGACCATTGTAGTGCGCGTGTAGCCCAGGAGATTCGGGGCATACTGACCTACCGTAGACCTCTCCTTCCTCTGACTTAGCGCCAGCGGTCCCCCTAGTGTGCTCCATCCCTGGCGGGACGGATAGCAACTAGGGGCGAGGGTCTCGTTCGTTATCTGACTTAACAGAACGCCTTACGGTACGAACTGATGACGGCCATGCACCACCTCTCGAACATTCAAGCAAAGTCATCAACTTGGCCCACATGTGTCCGTCGCTCCTGGTGAGTTTTCCGGCGTTGAATCCAATTGAACCGCACACTCCTCCGGTTGCGGTGCTCCCCCGCCAATTCCTTTAAGTTTCAGCCTTGCGGCCGTACTCCCCAAGCGGCGGGCTTAACAATTTCTCTCCGGCACCGGATGCCCGCGTAGGACTTCCGACACCAAGCCCGCATCGTTTACACCCTGGACTACCCGGGTATCTAATCCGGTTCGCTCCCCAGGGCTTCGTCCCTCACCGTCGAGTCCGTTCTAGCTAGACGCCTTCGCCACTGGTGGTCCTGGTGGGATTACAGAATTTTACTTCTACCCCAACAGTACCTCTAGCCTCTCCCGGCTCCTAGTCTGGCAGTCTCTCTGGTAGTCGAACGGTTGAGCCGTCCGATTTACCCAAAGATTTACCAAACCGGCTACGAACGCTTTAAGCTCAATAATAATGGCCACCACTCGAGCTGCTGGTGTTACCGCGGCGGCTGGCACCAGTCTTACCCAGCCCTTATTCCACCTGCGTTTTAAACAGATGAAAAGCCAACACATTGTGTTAGCACTTGGAATCCCCTCATCGTGGTTTCCCACAGTGTGAAGGTTTCGCAACTGCTGCACCCCGTAGGGTCTGGGTTCGTGTCTCAGAACCCATCTCCGGGCTCCCTCTCCCAAGGCCCGTACCCGTCATCGGCTAGTGGGTCCGTTACACCCACTACTACCTGATAGGCCGCAGACCCATCCTTGGACGCTAAGCGCTTTCAGCCTCGGAACATTCCAGTATCCAAGGCCTAGGAGGTATTATTCTCAGTTTCCCGAGGTTATCCCTCGTCCAAGGGTAGGTTATCCACGTGTTACTGAGCCGTACGCCGAGATCCGAAATCTCTCGACTCGCATGTCTTAATCGGATTCCAATAGCAGTGACCGCCGGCAGGATCAACCGGAGTTGGAGTTACTTAATTTCTTGGCGGAAATGACCACCTCTTTTAATTTTGAATCCATCGGTTGAAACCTTGAATCGGCAGGTAAACAAATTGCACCTTTCCGTTGGTTCGTCTGTCGGACCCAAGAGATCACGGAAAATACCGGGGTTCTTGGATCCCCATGTTGTATTCCACCCACACAATGCGACCCCTATTTAACCCTTTGGGATACCAACACACCACAAAAAGCGTGGCAAAGTGTGGGAAATGATACATGGTAGGAACATGTATTTAAGGATTGCTGAGAAGTATTATGCCCGGGGGGTCATCCTTTTTCCATCTCGTGCAACCACAGCGTTCTTTGGGGGAATGGGATCTCTATGTTTTCCTCTCTGAAACGTTGGTCTATCCTTTCACGGAGATCACTCATTATACTCCACTGTTTGCTTATATCATCGATCCAAACTCGAAGGCCGAAGTCAAGGCTTGAATCACCGAAGTTCCTGAACCTCACCGCTATGGGATGCTCCTCGTCATCTATCACATTGGGATGTTCCTCAGCTACCTCCCGGAGTATCCTCTTGACCTTCTGAACATCGGAGCCGTAGGCCACCCCAACTTCCACCCTGACTTTGATGGAGATGTCCGGTTTGGTCACGTTGATTATCATCTGATTGGCCAGGGAATTGTTTGGAAGTACGATCCCCTCGTGCTCCCTTATGTTGTAGAGCTTGGTGCTCCTCATGCCGATCTCCTCGACCTTGCAGTAATCCCCGTTCTCCAAGAGAATTATATCGCCTATGACGAAGGGACGGTCCAGCAGTATATGCATGCCGCTGAAGAAGTTGCCCAACGTATCCTGGGCAGCGAAGGCCACCACAAGACCGATCACACCAGCACCGGCGAGGAGTGCGGTCGCCTCTATCCCCAGTACCCGCAGGACCATCAAGAGTGCAGCCACGGTTATTATCACTGCAAGGCTCTTTTCCAGCATGGGCTTGAGAACCTTGGCGAAGGATGTGTTCATGCCGCCCCTCTCGATGGCGATCTGATGGAGTACGGTATCAAATATGCGATATATTATGATACCACCCATAACCAAGACCAAGACCATGTAGATCTGGTACATGGTTGTCCTGATACCCATGGTCAGATTCAATTTCATGAAGGAATCTATGAAGCCGTAGAGTATGATAAGACCGAGTATGGGTCTGCGTAGCATCCGTATCACTATCTCATCCACGTCAGTCTTTGTCTTTTTCGTCAAGCCGTGTATGATCGGACTCACCAAAAAGTAGAATACCCAACCCAGGGCGACCCAAAAGGCCATGTTGAGTATGAAAGCTCCGTAAGGATTGTCCAGGGGTTCCGGAAGGGGGTTGGGGTATCCACCAATGAGTGTGTTGCTCTCGGGTGCGGGTGCCACTCCACGGATCCTCACGGATATGTCTCTCGATATCATATCGTACTCGGTACTGTTTATGGGTCTATAGTAAAAGAGCACCCGGCCTTCGTACGAATTCTTTGAAGGATGTCGGGGAACCTCCATGGATACCGTGACTATCTGGTAGGGTCCTGAATCATCCAGGACGAAATGATCCGGTGAGATGTCCGTTACCCACTCCTCCAGATCTCCATCGACCTCGACCCTGACCACGGATGTAAAGGTACTGTTCCTATATACGGTCCACTTGAACAACACCTCGGTTTCGACCTCGGCCTCTTTATGCAAGTCCCCCTCTCCGATGAACGGTTCTGCAGACCCCACTGTGGGAACCAGTAGGACTACCACAAGTACCATAATAAACACCAGGGCTGGGAGCTTTTTGTTCATCTAAGTCATACCCATGTATTCCACGTAATTAAGTTTACCCTTCTCATCGTCCTATGGTCCTGTACCTCACCTTGTCGAACCCTTCCGGGTTCAGAACACGTCTTCCGTCCAGTACCACGGGGGTACTCATGACCATGAAATCCTTTTCCCCAAGAGATCTGAACTCCTCCCAGTCGGTCTGTATCAGGCATCCATGGGAACCCGTCAACGCCTCTTCAACGGACCCTGCAAGCTCCACGTTGCTAACCTCCCCGGAGAAGTTCTTACCGGCCATGGGGTCGTATCCCACCACCCTTGCACCCCTCCTCAGCAGTTCCTGTGCCATGGGGATCGCCCGGCTCTCCCGTACATCGTCGGTATCGGCTTTGAAAGCCAAACCCAGTATGGCTATACGCTTTCCGGACAGCCGTCCCAGCATATCCTCCAGCATGTTCACCGCATGTATGGGCTGATGCTCGTTTACCTTGATTACCGCTTCCAGGATACGGGGATTGACACCCTGCCATCGACAGAAGTGTATGAGGGCCATGACATCCTTTGGGAAGCAGCTCCCGCCGAATCCAACTCCTGCATTGAGGAACTTTCTCTCTATACGACTGTCCAGTCCAACGCCGTCCATAACACCGTAAACATCCGCACCTATTTTTTCGCATATCCGTGACATCTCGTTGGCAAAGGATATCTTGGTTGCCAAAAGGGCATTTGAAACGTATTTGATCATCTCCGCGGTCTTTATGTCCGTTACCACTATCGGGGATTCGAAGTCCTGATATATCTCCCGTAGTACAGATTTGCTCCTATCATCTGCACCGCCTATGACGATCCTATCCGGGTTCATGAAATCGTCCAGGGCCACCCCTTCCCTTAGGAATTCCGGGTTCATACCCAGACCCATATCCTTACCCATCTCCAGTCCGGCCTCCTCCATTATGGGCAACACAAGACCTTCGGTGGTCCCGGGAACAACGGTGCTCTTCACACATACCACATGATACTCACCCGTCTCCATAAGAGCTTCAGCGATATCTTGGGAAGCCCGCTCCACATAGGAAGTATCTATGCTCCCGTCCTCGGAGGAAGGTGTTCCCACGCAGATGAAAGTAACTTGGGAGTTCTTCACCGCATTTGCCGTATCCATGGTGGCCTCCAGTTTCTCCTCTTTCACCAATCTCTCGAGCATTCCCTCCAGATCCTTCTCGAATATGGGTGGTACTCCCCGGTTGATAGAATCCACCTTGGAACCGTCCGTATCCACACAGATCACCCTATGGCCCTTTTCCGCCAGACCCACACCGGTCACCAGACCTACGTATCCCGTACCGATTATGCTGATGTTCATGGAGGTGAAATAGGGCCCTGTTTCATAATCTTTACTGTCAGGAAGGCGGGTATGTGATATATTGAAAACCTAAAGTTACCGATACGGATGGGATCCAAGAGATACAGCACCAGTATGATCAGTACTATGATAAGGAATATCATCAATATCAACCGTATCATCTCCACGGCTGTATCACCCAATTTATTGGCTCCAACCAGGTAGGCCACACCACCAAACAACAGCAGAAAGATTATGGTCCAACACATGTAATCCACTAATTGCATCCCTTAGGAAGAGGCGCGGAGGGTAAATAATCTTTCTGTGGTCTAGGCTGCGATCTCACCGGATCTCATGCCACCCCATAGGGAAGATGGATATCTGCCGTTCTCCCGGTGCATGGTCTCGAGCATCTCCGTTATACCAGGCAGTTGAGAGAGGTTCCCGTTCCACCCCTCTATCTCATCCCCGTACCTTTCTTCTATGTCCGCCACCAATCGTGCCATGCTCTCGTCGAGTTTGGAGGGAACCCATCCGGAAACAAAGACCGCAAGGACCACGTTCTCTCCCTTTTGAATGAATACCTTTTTGTCACCGTATTCCATACTCTTCAGCGTGTTCTTTTCGTCGCCCCCGAAGGCATCGTGGACGTAATTGTTCACCGCCACGAACATGCCGGCCAGTATATCTTCCTTGGAATAGTTGTTCAACGTACTGGAAGTGTGCTTGATCAATACGCCCGAGTCGTGTATCAGAAAAATGTCTTCCACGGTGAATTTGAATTTTGCAGCGTAGAGTATGGCACCTAATATACCCAGGGGAATCAATATCAATATCCACGGGAACCCGGTTAAACCAACCGTGGGAGCCAGATCGGACTCCACATGGACCGCTATGATGACGAAGGTGGAGGTGAGTTCGTCTTCCAAATTCACCCTGACGTGGTGGGTTCCCGGTTCGCTGTGGCTGAAGAACAGCACATTGTCCCTGATATCCACATTTGGATCAGTCACGGATATCTTCAAAGACCGTTCTCCCAAACCAGATATGTATAGTCCCAGATCCAGGGACCCCTCACCCCGGCGTATGTTTATATCCTGTGGTATCCCGGATATCCTTTCGGAGAGGGGGCTGATGACGGAAAACAGTACTCTGCTGGAGTACTTGCCGAAAGTGGCAATGAGCGTGACCTCTCCCTCCACACTTCCCACATGGATGCCGTTGAATCGTTGATACTGTCCGTGTATGAGTTCCGAATCCCCTCCGTGAACTTCCCAGTAGGCATTCAGTACGCCTATGAAGCCGTGGGTGGAATTGAAGGCGGACAGGTATCCCATCTCCTCCCGACCCGTATGGACGAATCCGCCAGTTAGAGAGCTGCTCCCACCCATCTCCTTTGTGATCCTCACGGAGTCGATACCAGGAGTGGTAAAGGTCCAGGGTCCGAAGGTCAGGGGGAATTCCTCGTGGGTGGAAACCGCATACCAACCATACTCTTTACCAGGGTTCAGATCGTTCCAGTCCATGAAGGCAACCTCTCCACGGGCCACATCTCTTACGGAGCCTATGAGAGAATCATCACGGGCATCGTAAAACCTCACCTCTGCGGTTTCGACCTCCGTGCAGTAGAAATATACCGAAAGGGTGGTGTCCAAACGGGCTGTGTGTCCCCTTGCAGGATGGATCCCCTTGGACCGAGAAATCATCTCACCGAGGACCTCATTTAGATCGAAGGTGACCTCCTGTTTTGCCCCGTGTGCCCTGACGAAATTATGGAAGAACCTCGCGTACCCGATGCCTGTGGTGAATGTGAGGTTTACAGGATTTGCCCCGGGATACTTACCGTTGTACCGTAGGGTCAATGTGTAGTTTATATCCCCGTGAAAGTCGAAAGACGAGTCAACCCTGTTGGGTGGTCCCGGTATCCTCTCGACTAGTACCTCGCTCACCGCCACTCCGTTCTCCTGTATAACCCCCTCGACCGTATTACCCTTTCTCCCAGCAACTGAGATGGAAAACGTGACCTCATTGCCGGGTTCCCATTCCCTGCCCGTGAAGGCACACATGTGACCGTTCCAATCTCCCACCATGACCCTGCCCCGTTCATCTATGGCTGGAGAGGAGTAAACCGTGTGACCCATATCATGGGACCATTGCAGGTCACCGTTGACGTCAAGGGCGTAGAAATAATTGTCGTAGGAACCGAAGTATACACGACCGTCATTGCTCAATGCCGCGGACGAGCTGATCCGCCCTTCGGTGGAGAATGCCCATAGTACCTCGCCATCCCTTATTGCACGGAAGGTCCCGTCATGGGAACCTATATAGATGGTACCGTCCTTCCCTATAGCAGGAGACGGGTGTATACGGGACCCCACATGGCAGCTCCATTCCACATCACCATCGGGGCGGAGAGCATAAAGATAGCCGTCGTAGGAACCGAAGTAAATGAATCCGTTCTCACATACCGCTGGAGAAGAGTATATCTGACCCCCGGTTTCGAACCTCCACAGTTCCTCACCGGTATCAACGTCCATGGCGTACAGATTGTGATCTCCGGAACCCACGTAAACCGCACCGTCCGATCCTAACGCAGGGGAGGACCAGAGCCAGGAATCCGAAGTGAATACCCACCTCAGTTCCCCTTCACTATCCACTGAATAAAGGTTGCCATCGTAAGACCCCACATAGACGTTCCCTTCCTCGTCCACAGTGGGTGAAGAGTACACCTCTCCCTCGGTGGTGTACCTCCACTTCAAGCTTCCGTCCGGATTGAGTGCGTAGATATTGTGATCCCCCGAGCCAAAATAGATGGTCTCTTCACACGAAACCGCAGGGGAGGAAAGGATGTCACCATCCGTGGCGTAGGACCACAGTAGGGTGCCTTCAACAACATCCAATGCATAGAGATTGTTATCGGGACTTCCAAAGTAGAGCACCCCTTTGGAACCAATGGCAGGTGACGACCAGAGCCAGGAGTCTGTCTCGTAAATCCAGTCGAGAGTACCGTCAACATGGTCTGAATCATAGGGACTTAAACGTGTGTTCCTCATATCATATCCGAAAGACGGCCATGGTCCGGAAGAAAGGCTATCTATCTCTTCAACACAAACCGTGATAGGAGTTGGAACCGAAGCTAAAACAGAGCCGAATAGTGGTGCGAGTAGGATGGTTCCCACAGTGAGGAACACCAGATATACTCCCCTTCTTTGATGCATCGCACTAATAATCATCGGTTCCGCTGTACTAAGGGTTTTCGGTCATTTAGCAAAAAAGGAGGTATTATTTTAGATCATCCATCAAACCTTTTTTCTTTCTCCAATCGCCCCGTTCGTAAACACCCCGGGTGTGGAACATGGAATTCAACATAGCATCCATATCCGGGAGGTTCCTCAGGTCCCCGCTCCATTCCTCTATGGCCCCCTTGTACTTCTCTTCTATATCCACCACAAGATTCGACATGCTATCATAGAGTTTCGGAGGGACCGCCCCGGAAAGGAAGACCGCCAGTATAACATGGTGGCCTTTGTGTACCACCACGATGTGTTCCCCGTACTCCATGCGCTTAAGGGTTTCCTTCTCCTCTCCTCCGAAGGCGTCTTCCACGAAGTTGCTCACCGCCAGGAACATACCGGCCAGTATGTCCTCGTCTCTTTCGGCCTTCAGCGTACGGGTGTTGTGCTTTATCAATACCCCGGAGTCATGTATCAAAAATATATCTTCCACGGTGAACTCGTGCCTTTTCATGTAATAGTACAGCCAGAGTAGGGCCATCATGATGGGGGTTAGAAGGAGTATGAGAAGGAAGGGAGAACG
>SLLU01000059.1 GCA_007133925.1 Candidatus Halarchaeoplasma halalkaliphilum
ATCCATCGGATACCGATCTTGTCCGCATCGGGTACGGCTTCTATCTCTATTTCATCGCTGTTCCTTACCACACCTTCACTGTTGTTTTTCATGATTACACCGATACATGGGACATATTTAAATCAGCCGACGGGGATAACCGCGGGAATAAGTATTTCTATACTTACCCCGTTCATGTTCCCATGAAAGCCTACCATGAAATGATATCCATATCATCGGAATTGAGGGATCTGGAAAAAAGTCTATCCCTCCTCGCCTGGGATGAGAGAACCTATATGCCCCGTGGATCGGTCACCGGTCGCTCCGGCATGAAAGCGGTCCTTTACAAGTATCACCATTCTCTTATCACATCTGACCGTCTTAAGTCTTGCATAGACGAGCTAAACAATCCAAGGGTCCTTGAGGGCATGAACCCAATACAACGGGCATCGGTGAGAGAGATGACAAGGGCTTTCGAGAGAAGGCACAAGATCCCCAACGAGTTGATACAGAAGATCGCCCGGGCGTCCACAGAGGGACAGTCCGCATGGGAAAAAGCCAGGGAACGATCGGATTTCAAGATGTTCCTTCCATACTTACAAAAGAACGTTGAACTGAAAAAGGAGTTCGCAAGTTATATGGAATATGAGAACGAACCCTACGATGCACTCCTGGAGGAATTCGACCCGGGATCCACTGCAAAGTGGATAGAACAGGTCTTTGACCCCATGAAGAAGAAGCTTTCAAAGATAGTGGATAAGATATCATCAACCGGTATGGATCCGGGAACGGATGTATTTCAAGGTAAGGATTTTCCCGTGACATCCCAGATCGAGCTCTGCTTACAATTAGCAAAAAACGTCGGTTTTGATTTCGAGGGGGGTAGACTGGACTCCACGGTACACCCTTTCACCATTGGGATGGACCATGACGTGAGGATAACCAACCGGTACAGTCCGGAGAACATCTCTTCCGTTTATAGCCTGCTCCACGAGGCCGGACACGGCATGTACGAACAGAACATAGATCTGGAACTGTTCGGGACCCCTGTAGGAAAGTACATATCCATGGGATTCCACGAATCCCAGTCGAGAACATGGGAAAATTTCGTGGGCCGCAGCAGATCTTTCATGGACCATCTGGCCCCCATATTAAAAGAGTATTTCCCATCACTTGGGGATACCCCTGTCGAGGATATATACGGTGCCGTTAACCGGGTATATCCGTCCCTTATACGCGTGGAGGCCGATGAAGTAACGTACAACTTGCACATAGCCCTAAGGTACGATATCGAACTGGGACTTTTCAGGGATGAGATAACCCCTGATGAGACTGAAGTGGTCTGGCAGAACAAGATGGATGAATATCTGGGTATAGAGCCCGCCACAGCCTCCGAAGGTGTACTCCAGGATGTTCACTGGTCATACGGGCAGTTCGGTTACTTCCCCAGTTATGCCCTGGGGAACCTGTACGGGGCCCAGATATTCAAAACCATGGAAGATCAGATCCCGGATATCCATGAAAAAATCTCCCGGGGAGACTTCGGGCCTATATTGGGATGGCTAAAAGAGAACATATACGTCCACGGAAGGATCCACGAGGGTCCGGAGATGCTGAGGATGTTGACCGGTGAGGATCTTAACGAGGAACATCTGATAAATTACATAAAGGACAAATACTCTGGTATATACGGAGTATCACTCTGAGACAATTCAACGGATCCTTTCGAGCTTGCCCACGTGTGGTCTCAATATATCTATGTGTTTTTTTTCTTCTGTCATGAGATGCTCGAAGGTCTCGTAGAACTCTTTGATATCCTCACCCTTCCACAACTCCTTGATCAGATCTTTTGAGGTATGTTTGTGTATCTTGGAATAGAGATCAAGGGCCAGACGGTCGTTCCTGATCAAATCCGCCAACACCTCTTCGTCCATCCTCCTCCTGCCACTCCGGGGTCCCGTCCTTTCCACTATCTTCTTCTTTATGGCATCCAGGTCTATACCTTTTATGTTCGATATGACCTTGTTGAGCATGATCTTGTGTTTTTCTGAATCATGGGATAGGCGAAATATGATGTCCCGGTATTTCTCATGCAGAGATGTATAGCCCTCCCAGTAGGCCATCTGTTCAAAATCGTCTTCTATCCAGTACGCCCTTGACAGAAGAGATTCGAGTTCCTCCAAATCCTCTATGAACATATCATTAGATTTCATGGAGTGGTGAAACGGGCTAGGACTATATAAACTGAACTGGGATTGACCCGGTCAGAACATGCTCTGCAATTCCTCCATTATCTCGGGGTTTTCCTTCTGTATTGCTTCCAGCAGTACCGCCAGATTGCTTTCCTTCAGATCAACCTTAGATAGGGTCTCCATGAGCTTGGCGAAGGCCTTCCCGGAAATACTGTTCAACTTTTCCTTTATCATGTAGTTACGCCATATCTCATTCTCCAGCAGGTCCCTCCATCGGGCCTCGTAATGCTCCTTCAAATAATCGTGGTCGAACCGGCCTTCTCGGACACACTGGGCCGCCACCTCTCCGGCTATCTTTCCCTGCCTCACTCCATTGGCTACACCACCTCCTGTGATGGGATTGACCACCCTTGAAGCGTCCCCCACCAGCATCAACCCGTCGGCGGTGACGTTGCTCGGGGGTGGACCCACCTCAACTCCCCCTGCCACCATGTCTATGGCCATGCCTTTCTTGAACTCCTCCTTGGAGGCAATGAACTCATCCAGATAATCCTTAGGTGTCTTGTTTTCCTCTATGAGTGAGAGTTTGATCCCAAGTCCCACGTTTGCCTGATTATCCTTTTTGGGAAATACCCACACGAATCCTCCAGGGGCGAATTCACCCAGGTACAGGTAAGTGAAATCAAGGTCTATGTCCAATCCTGCCATCCTGTATTGGAAACACGAGATGATATCTTCCGGGGGTAGTGATTTGTATATGCCGCCCCAGCGTCCTACCTGGGACTCGAAACCATCGGCACCTATGACTATGTCAGCCCTTATCTCGATCTCTTTACCCATGGATCTGGCCATAACTCCGCATACCTTGCCATCTTCTTTTATCAGTGAGACAGCCGATGTCTTCAGCATGTACTCCGCTCCTTCCCCTATAGCCAATTTGGCCAAATCCTTATCAAGTATATCTCGTTCTATGACTATTCCCACTCCGGTGGTATCGAACTTGCCAACGAGTTCCAGCATCTTGGCTCCCGGGAAAAAGATCCTAGCTCCCTTTACAGTGGTGACACACCATCGATCGTGATCCTCTATCTCTACCTCTTCCAGCCAAGAAAGGGTGGTTGCTTCTCCGCATCGGACTGGGGACCCTATCTCCTGCCGCTTCTCTATCACAAGGGTTCTGGCACCGTTCTTTGAAGCGAATCGTGCGGCGGTGCTGCCCGCCGGCCCGGCTCCTACCACGAGTACGTCGTACTTCAGCACTTCACCTTTTTTCATGGTCCCCCCTCCAGCTTGATCGCGCCCACGGGACATGCCCTGAAACAGAGCCCGCAGGTGGTACAGTCATCGTTCACCTCAAGGGTGAATTCTTTCAGAAACATGGCATTTGCGGGACAGGTGCCTACGCATGCCCCGCATCTCATACATACATCCTCATTTATCCTCGGTTTGTTCATGATGGATCTCTCCTTAATAATTCAACGGTTCGGGTACTGTTTACCGTGAAATCTCATCCCAGAGGTAGCACCAGCTTACTATAAATACATTTTTACGCAGTTGGGTCAGCCATCCATGGGAAATTCGATCCCGTGATATTCTCCGTACCATGAAACGAACCTCTCTATCCCCTCTTCAATTGAGACCCGGGGTTCGAAACCCAGCAAGTTCCTGGACTTATCTATGTCTGCGAAGGTTTCCTTAACATCACCGGGCTGCATGGGGAGCATGTTCTTCTTTGCCTTTATGCCCAAAGCCTTCTCAAGGACCTCTATGAAGTACATGAGTTCCACCGGTCGGTGGCTCCCCAAGTTGAATATCTCGAAATCGTAGGTTTTCTCAAGGGAGGATACCACACCATCCACGATATCGTCTATGTACGTGAAATCTCTCCTGAGATCACCGTGGTTGTACACGTCTATGGGCTCGTTCCTGACCATCCTGTCGGTGAATTTGAACAGTGCCATGTCCGGTCTTCCCCAGGGACCGTAAACGGTGAAAAAGCGCAGGCCTGACGTGGGCACCCCGTAGAGGTGGTGATAGGAATACGCCATAACCTCGTTGGAAACCTTGGTGGCCGCGTAGAAGGAAACGGGTCTGGTAACGTCGGCATCGGTGCTGTAGGGTACTTGCTTGGCACCCCCGTAAACGCTGGAGGAAGAAGCAAAAACAAAGTTATCGATGTCCGTTCTCCGGGCAACTTCGAGTATGCTGGTGAAGGCCTCAAGATTGGATATCTGATAGGTGAATGGGTCTTCTATGGAGTACCTCACCCCTGCCTGGGCCGCCAAGTGACATATCCTGTTCACACCCTTGTTTTTAACGATATGTAGTAAAGTATCATGCTGACAAACATCCACATG
>SLLU01000148.1 GCA_007133925.1 Candidatus Halarchaeoplasma halalkaliphilum
ACTATTTTTAAATCTTTTAAATCTTTCAATTCTGTTTGATGAGATTTTTGAGGAGTATTAGGAACTTCTCCGTGCTGCCTTTCAGCAGTATGCATCAAAACATATTTTTTCAAAATATCCGCACTTAAAACAGAACCCGTAATTGTGCCCCTATCTTCAACAAGAACTTCTTTAACTTTATTAAAATGCATGAAATGAATAACTTCGCCTAATGAAGCACTTTCTTGAACTGTCACAAGCTCTTCAATTACTGGATTAATATTATTTTTTAACTCAGGCGCATCTTTAAGCAGAGATAATAATTCATAAATATCAACAATTTTAATTAGAGCATCATTATGGAAAACAGGAAGAACAACAGAATCACTTTCAATAAACTTTTCAGCAACATCTATTAAGCTATCATCCCTATATGTTTTAGAGACAGGCACGACAAATCTTTTTAATTTTGCTTCTTTAGCGTTTTGTCTCGAACTAAGCAGAGCAGAATGCGATAATGCTCCTTTAAATTCTCCATCAGAAAATACCAAAACTTCTCTCGCGTTAATTTTTTCCAAATCCCCAATTACTTCAGAAACTGTTCTATTTTCATCTGCGCGAATAGCAATAGCACTACCTTCCATATCGTTGGCTTTTTTCATGAATCTCACCTTCTAAAATTTTAAAAAATAAAAAAAAAGAAATAAGAATTACTGCTCTTGACACTCCAGGCCATTCCAACACATACCAGGACCACAATCACAACCATCAGTTAATACTTGCGCGCAAATATCAGGCGCATAGCAATTATCTACACAAGCGTTAGGGAATTCTGTCCACTCCCCTCCAGCGACTTCACACGCTTCAACAACTGTTAAATCAACATTAGTCCTTAATCTGTTCAATATTACATCGATAAGATGTAACGCCTCAACTTCGTCACCCTGATTTATCACTCTCTCCAAATTACCAAAAACCATATCTACATCCTCAAAATTAGGAGGAATATTAGGAGGTGAAACATCAAAAGCCTGGAATAATTCACTACGCATATCTAAAACGTCACCAGATAAACCCTCAATATCATCCAAAGTCACAATCTTATTCCTTAAAAGAACTAATCTAACTTCTGCATTTGTAAGGCCTAACTCTTCTCTAAACGTGGCGTTTAACAAATCTAATCTATCATCAACATCATCAAGTCTTTCTTTCATGTCGCTTAACTCCAATTCTAAATCAAGCAAACTATCTTCTAAATTATTAACTCTTACAACTAAGGTATCATCAATATCATTAACACCGTTTATAGGCAGAGGTTCTCGCGGAGTTAGAGCCGCCCAAGACATTATAAATGCGGCTAAAGCAATTATTAACACAACAAAAAAAAGCGTCCCGATCTTATCTGTAACTCTCATAAAAAAACACCTCCGAAATGCTTATAAACTAAATAAACAAAACATTTATTTAATATTTTAGTGGTAAAATACAAATAGAATCAAAGAAAAAATTGTATTATTTTTTAACAATGTTCTCAACGCTCTTCTTAACATCATGATCTTTTCTACTCAATGCATGAAATACAACATTCAAACCATCATAAGCAAGCAAATTACTAGTTGAAGAAGTATACGACCAAACAAGCTCTATCTCTCCAGAAAGAGAAGTTTCAAGCTTTTTTGTAAAAAGCTCTTCTTCCTCAATGTTTTTAAAACCAAAAATTAACAAATAAGAAATCTCAGATGATGGAATTCTAAAAGCCATAAACAAAAAAGGAATTTCACACAACTTCTTATTAATCTCAAACTCTGAGAACTTCTTCCAAAGCGCAGGATTAATCTTCACGCCAACAAAATGAAACATCGTTATACCTACTTTTTTAAAATTAATAATAGGCATGTAACCTTCAATTATTCCAGAATCCTCTAAGCGCTTCCTCATTTGATGAACAGCTTGCTGAGTAACATTTAACGACTTAGAAATAGCAGTATCAGAAACCCGACCGTCCTTAATCAAATTCCTTAAAACATCCCTCTCTTTTTTAGTTAATTTATTCAAGCAAATTCACCTTGAAGCTTTAAAAACAACAACTCTGACTTAAATAAGTAATCTGTATTTATAAAAATTACCATATTTATTACTATTTTAGTATATTAACCAAAAAAAGAGCTTTCTTGCTCGTCTAATAAAAAAAAAATTACGTGCTTCCTTTTTGAGCCGCTAAATCAAACAAATTCTCAATTTTAGGCGGCAAAGCCGCTTTCACGTTATCTAATTCATTTTTATCAATGTGCTTTTGCATCACGAAAAACACTGTTTGTATAACGTTCTCAGGATTAATACTAGGATCATTATTGAAATGCGAATGAACCCTGCTAGTAAAAGTCATCTTATCTACTCGCTCAGGAGTACTCTTAGGAGACCACTTATCATAAAAAACACCCTTAATAATAATGGGGAGTTGAGCGCCCAAATGAGCAACGCTCTCAACAGGCAACCTATCCCTAAGAGAATGCAAAGTAGAATGAAGCGCGGTGTACGCATCATGATCACTACACTTAAGCTCAAACTTAATATCTTTAATCCAAACGTTAAATTCGTGTATGCTCTTTTCTATACTACTAACATGCGTCATAGTCATAATAACCACCTACTAATATGAATAAAAAAAAATTAAAAAATTATTTTTTCTCAACAAAAACGTAATCTGTCTTCGAACTTAATCTTCTAATACCTTTAAAAAGCTGAGACTTAACCATGTAAATACCTTCCTTCTCAGGTACGAACTCGACAATGTGCTCTTTTAACTCCTCAGGCTCTAATTTATCAATGGCAATTACTTCTACTTCTTCAATTTCGCCATCAGGAGCCTCTAACCAAGTCTCAAGATCTAAGTCCTCAACATAATCCTCAGCAGATATAGAAGCAACACACTCTATTGTGTTACCCACAACTGGCTTAGGCTCTTTAACAGCAACTAAACTCACAATCTCAGCAACCTGAGTAGATATCTTAATTAACATAGTCGGGGTCTCCCAATAAAACAACTGATCATCCCTGTGCCCAGTGAGAGACACATATACTGGCGTGGAAAAATGAACATTAACCCTAAAATAAAGACTAATCTCGTCATTAGGTAATAACAAAGGCAAATACTTAGAAGAATCCCTAATTTCCAAACCCAAAGTATCAACAGAGTTTAAACGAATATCCAGATTCCTCAAAGTTTCCTGACCTATATTTTTCAGAGTTAATGAAAGCCAACGCTCACCAACATCAACAACATCAGGTATTATTTCGAACTCAACTCCTTTCCTAACTCGTCTCATCTATAACACCTCCAACATTTTTTTTTATCAAAAAATAAAACCCAAAATTCCTATAATTACTAAGTAACCCCCAATAAGGAACCTCAAAAAATTCGGGAACAACAAAATAAGCAAACCAGCAATTATTGAAATTATAGGACTCAAATACAAACTCAATTCCATGATTTATCACCTATAATAATATTTGAGCATTGCAGCAACATAAACCAAAACTAAACCTACGCCGAGCAAAACAGCCTCTAAAGCGAAAAACCTCGCAAAAAATATGATTGCACTAGCCAAAATCAAACCGACCGCGACACAATAAAAAAAACTCTGAAAAATAGCAACCACTAATTTTCTTTTAAGACGATTAAACTCAACATACAACTCACGTCTAGCATTACTCTTAATTTCCTGAAACTTATCTAAAAGAGACACAATCGAATTTATTATGTTGCTAATATTCATTTCTTATCAACCCTGATTTATTTTTTCTTCAACAACGCATACGCAACAGCGCCAGTAAGCGCGCCAACACCAAAAGCAATACCAACAGAGCTAATAGGGTTTTTCTCAATTTTTTCCTCAACCTTACGCTCAGCATTCATTACTTTTTCCTTAGCCTTACTTACAACGTCACGCTCAACATCTCCGAGCTGATCCTTTAGTTGCAAGAGCGTCGCTTTTATGTCTTCCATATCTGTTTCATCTTTTCTTCTTGCCATTTTTTTCCACCCCACAAAGTATGTATAAATATTTGCGCGATTTAGGTATAAAAATGATTTCTAGTAATATACAAAAATAACAAAAAAATTTGTTGTAAATCACTAATTAAACAAAAAAAAGGATGCACAAGACAATCTTTAATAACTAGTTCGACCTAACAAGTATTTCTTGGTGTGGCCTAGTTTCAACCCAGTACCAAAAAGAAACCTCATCATCCCTTCTCGAACCCTTCATTGAAACTCTAAGCACTAATAACTCACGCATCTTTAAACAACACCTCATCTTCGTTTAAACAAATCATTCCTAGGATTCCTACCAAAAAAATAATAAAAAATTGCTGTTATGATACTAAAAAAAATAGCCATCAAAATCCAAAAAAATCTCATGCCACTTGACAATCTTCTATTATGGACAAGTACATCATAAATAACCCAAACCGCACAAATTATCGCGATTATACTTACTAACTGACCAGCTACCATTTTAACATCCCCTCCCATAAAAGTTAAAAA
>SLLU01000113.1 GCA_007133925.1 Candidatus Halarchaeoplasma halalkaliphilum
GCCTGTTCCTCGGACAGGCCCACACTGGCGATCTCGGGATGGGTGAACACGCCTGCCGGGACGGGGTACGTGGAGAATCCGGGGGAGGGCTTTCCCACCATGGTATCCACGGCGATCCTCGCCTGATGATAGGCCGTATGGGCCAGCATCCCCTTGCCTGTGACATCACCCACGGCGAAGATGCCTTTGACCGGGGTCCTCATGTGGTCGTCTGTGATCACGTTCCCCTTTTCGTCTATGATATCCCGGTCGGTTTCAGGTGGAGAGGGTTTTCTACCCACTGCACAGAGTATCTTCCGGAACTCCCACTCCCCGGCTTTCTCACCGTCAGTGCTGACCTTGAAGGGACCGGAGCCCCCCACGGACGTTACCTTGGTCCCTTTCAACACCTTCACCCCCTTCTTTTTCAGCATCCCCTCCGCTTCAACACCCAGATCCCGGTCCATGTTGGGCAGTAAGCGATCCATGAGCTCCACAACGGTTACTGAGGTACCAAGTGAGGAGTAGATGAAGGCCATCTCCACCCCTATGTATCCACCACCGATAATGAGCAGGCTTTCCGGGGCATCCTCCAGGGCCAATGCCCCCTTGTTGGTGAGCACGTTCTTTTCGTCAACTTCAAGGAATGGAAGCTGCACGGGTGTCGAGCCCGTAGCTATGATGATATGGTCTCCGGTGATCGTTTCACCTTCCACCTCCACAGAGTTCTCCCCTGTGATTCGTGCGGTACCGGTGATCAACTCAACTCCCTTTTCCTTCAATTCCCTCTCAACCCCCATCCGGGATGTCTTGACCGCTCTGTCCTTCACCTTCCCCAGTTTGGTTACATCAACATCCTTCAGATCCACATCTATCCCCTTTCGACCCGCTCCCCTTATACTGTCGATGAGTTCCGCTCCGGAGAGGAGGGATTTGGACGGTATGCAGCCCGTGTTGGTGCACACCCCACCCACCACATCTTTTTCCACAAGGATCACATGGAAACCTTCCTCTGTTCCGAGTACTGCGCTCCGGTGTCCCCCGGGCCCGCTGCCTATAACTATCAATCGTTTACCCATATTATCCCTGAAAGGAAGCAGCGGAGGATATTAATGGTTTTTGCCCGTTACGGTACCGGAAAGCATAAAATCAGTATGGGGGTTGTTTTACTTATGGAGCGAAACAATGGGTACGAGCTGGACATGGGGCCCATAAGACCTCCCAACGAAGGTGGAGCCGGGTCACTTCTGCTAAGGATCACCCGTAATTGCCACTGGAACCGCTGTTCGTTCTGCCCTTTTTATACCGGGGAGGAGTTCGGCATCAGGGATACGGAAGAAATCAAAGGGGATATCCGTAAGGTGAAGAAGATAGGGGATATGCTGGAGGATGGGTCAGAAGAACTTCACAACGTACCCTACCACAGCCGCTCCATAGTACATGGCTGGTTGAGGAGCGGGGCAAGGACGGTATTCCTTCAGGACTCGGATTCCCTGGTGATGCCCTCGGACAAGCTCATAGACATATTGGTTTATCTCAAAGAGATGTTCCCCACCATAGAGAGGATAACGTCCTACACAAGATCGGATACGTTGGCCCGGAAGGATCCGGGTGAACTTCGGGAGATCAGGGAAGCGGGGCTCACCAGACTTCACGTTGGACTGGAGAGCGGATCGGACCGTGTTCTTGAATTGGTTAACAAGGGAGTCACCGCAGGAGTACACGTTGAGGGGGGAACAAAGGCTTTGGAAGCGGGGTTCCAACTGTCGGAATACGTGATACCGGGACTGGGGGGCAGGGAGCTCTGGGAGGATCATGCCCTTGAAACCGCCCGGGTACTGAACCTCATAGACCCGGATTTCATACGGATGCGGCCCCTGGTGGTGAACCCGTTCACAGAACTTCATCAACTCCGAACCAGTGGTGAGTTCACCGTCACGTCACCCCACGAGAGATTGAGGGAGATACGGGTCATGGTGGAAGAATTGGACGTTTCCTCCGCCCTTTGCTTCGACCACTTCCTCAACGGATGGAGGGGAAAAAACGGCAGCCCCCTCTTCCATACCTCCTTCGCAGGCTACCGATTACCCAGGGATAAGGAACTCGTCCTGGGATTGATAGAAGAGGGGTTGCAGGTTGACGAATCCATGCACCTCGATATGAGGAAAACCAACATCACATCCCTTTGAAAATTGCTTTTTGGACCAAACTTTTATTAATTTTGACGTGTTAATCGAAATGCTAACCCATGAAAAAGGACATAAAATTCATCAAGGATATGAGTCTCTTGAAGATTTCTCTTGAAGACACCCGCAAGAACATACTCTCGCTCCTCCGGGTTCGGGATATGTCCATCTCACAACTAGCGGAAGCCCTGGACAAGGATCCTTCCAATATAAACAGACATCTATCCAAGCTGGAAAGTGCGGGTTTCGTCATGGTCACCGGAGAGAGAAAGGTAAACAATATCCCCCAGAAGTTGTACGGCCGTACCGCGGACAGCTTTCTGTTCAAACCCCTCATCGCGGCTTACACTGAGGATGGCACCGAAAACGATTGGGAGATACAGTACAGATATATCACGAAAAATATCATGGAATACATGAATGCCATGGGTTACAATATAGATACTTCAGATGAGACAGTTAACACGTTGAATACCCTATTGTTCGACCTGGATGAGACCATGAATACCAGGATGGAAGAACATCAGGATGAACTAACATACATCAACTTCGGAGATACCATCCGCGTAAAATTCCTCATTTTCTTGCTTGATTTCCTGGGAAACCGGGAAAGAAAGGCGGATATCGAATATATCTTAGAAAAGGAATTCTAAGATCGGAGAATAAATGTATGGTCATGCATTCATGATAGGAAGATTTATTAACAAGATGTTTCTCGGTGGATGGATTTCATCAAAAGAAATCCCAAAAGGAGTAAGAGTGTGATAAACATGACAACCCCTACGAAACAGAACGATGAATGCCAATGCGGTAAGAATGAAACAGAAGGAGTGATAAGGATGAACATGACCAGAAGCGAGTTCAAAGAACACCTTGGGCACAAGTTGACCGTCGTACTTTTGGGGAAGGACGTATCCCTGGAATGTGTTGACTGTCAAGAAGTCCTGGGTAACTGCGAATAAATCCAACACTCCACATAGGGTGAACAGGGGGAGGACGTCTCCCACATATCGATAAAGGTAATTTCACATCCTGAACATGCTGGGTCTCCACGGAGGTATTGGCGCGTTCAGGGCGGCGGATATTCCCAATCCCAGGACCATACGAGTATCCACGGGGTCTATCACCCCATCATCCCATATCCGGGCGGAGCTGTAGTAGGGATTTCCCTCATCCTCGTACTTATCAGTGATGGGTTGGGTGATCATCTTCTCCTCTTCCTCGGTGAGTTCCTTTCCCTTTCGCCAGAGCTGATCCCTCTTAACTGTGAGCAGAACACTCGCCGCCTGTTCACCTCCCATGACCGAGATCCTTGCATTGGGCCACATCCAGAGCTGTCTCGGATTGTACGCCCTTCCGCACATGCCATAGTTACCCGCACCATAGGAGCCGCCTATCATGACGGTGAATTTCGGTACCTGGGAGGTGGCCACAGCGGTCACCATCTTGGCGCCGTTCTTGGCTATACCCCCAGCCTCGTACTCCTTACCGATCATGAATCCCGTTATGTTCTGGAGGAAGATCATGGGTATGCCCCGCTGACTGCAGAGTTCGATGAAATGGGTTCCCTTGTGAGCGGATTCTGAGAAAAGGACTCCGTTGTTGGCCAGTATGCCCACGGGGTACCCCATTATCCTGGCGAAACCGCAGACCAGGGTAGGCCCGTATAGTTCCTTGAACTCCTGGAACCTGGAGCCATCCACTATCCGTGCGATTATCTCTCTCACCTCGAAGGGTCTCCTGGGGTCCGCGGGGATGATACCGTATATCTCCTTGGGATCGTAAATGGGTTCTTCCGGCTTTCTGAAGTCTAAGCGAGCCTTTTCCGGACGGTTCAGGCTCTCGATTATGTTACGGGTTATCTGTATGGCGTGATGATCGTCCACGGCATAGTGGTCCGCGACACCGCTTTCCCGGCAGTGAACATCTGCACCACCCAGATCCTCGGCGCTGACCTCCTCTCCCGTGGCGGCCTTCACCAGGGGCGGTCCCCCCAGGAATATGGTGCCGGTCCCTTTGACTATTACTGCCTCGTCCGACATGGCGGGCACGTAGGCACCACCGGCAGTACAGAGTCCCATGACCACGGCGATCTGAGGGATGTTCTTGGATGACATCTTTGCCTGATTGTAGAATATCCTGCCGAAGTGTTCCCGATCCGGAAAAACCTCATCCTGCATGGGTAAAAAGGCACCTCCGGAATCCACCAGGTAAACACAGGGCAGATTGTTATGCTCTGCGATGGACTGGGCCCTCAGATGTTTCTTCACGGTCATGGGATAGTACGTACCCCCCTTGACGGTGGCGTCGTTTGCCACGATCAC
>SLLU01000112.1 GCA_007133925.1 Candidatus Halarchaeoplasma halalkaliphilum
ACGAACTGATGAAAAAGGGCCCCGAGTTTGATACCTAGTTCAAAGGCCGTCCGTTCCCTGTCACTACATCGAAAGTATTCCTCGCCTATACGTTCTGCTTTCCTATCCATCTGTATCCAACCGTTATTGGTCCCACCATTATGTAAACTGTACACATAACAAGGGCGGCTAGGAGGAGTATGGGTCCCGAGGAATAACTAATTTTCGCAAATATCTCCCCGAAGAGTGCCAGGGTGAGCATCGCCATACCTGGCAGCATCCATCTCCTCCCTCTCAGTTTGGGATAAGGAAGGGGGGAGTACAGCATTGAAGATAGTATCACCGCCACCGTCAATACCACAAAGGACATTTCTGATCCAAGTAAGGATATGAGAAGTACCAGCATGAGGGCCATGGCAGGGACGGGAAGACCGTTGTAAAAGGTGTCGGTGCTTTCCCTGTGTGCGAATCGGGATAAACGCAGGACTCCAAAGAATACTATCATCATGGGAACTAAGGTGGCGGCCATGTTCAGATTAGATTCCCAAGCCCGACCCAGTGTTTTATCATAATAATTGGAGTACACCAGGAGAGCGGGGGCAAAGCAGAAAGAGATGGCATCCGAAAAAAGATCCAGGTACGCACCCATCCTGTGGGACGTTCCCATGTAACGTGCTATCACACCGTCCATTCCATCTATACCAATGCAGATGATTATGGTGATGGACGCATCGAAGAACCTGCCGTCAACGATATACGTTATGGCCAGGAATCCCAGGAGACCGTTGGAAATGGTCACCATATCCGCAACGGTGAGGTTTCTATGATGATTCATCTCCATTCACCCACTTTGGTCTCCCCTGCCCTGACCACATCACCTACACTGATCTGCACCACCGCGGATTCGGGGAGTTCCACCCTGACCCGGGAACCGAAACGTATCATCCCTATTGGCTGTCCCGCTTTCACCTCGTCACCGGGAGACACGTAGGGAACGATTCTCCTTGCGATTATACCGGCGAGCTGGGTGATCCGGACAGTACCATGAAGGCACTCCACTTCGGTTTCCATTCGTTCGTTGCCCTCTATATCATCATGGTATGCCGGGCGATGGGTCCCTGGGTGATGAGTCTGTGAGATCACTTTACCGGAAACCGGGCTTCTGTTGACATGGACGTTCGTCACACCCATGAATATGTCAAAGGAGTGGTCCTTCACAACCGCCACCCGACCATCGGCGGGACACACTATACCGCCGGTTATCCTTCTTTTCGGGTTACGGAAGAAATACAATGAGAAGATCGGCAGTGCCAGGAACAGCAGGAATAGATAGAAAAACAAGGTATATCCGGTGAGAAAGTTGAGGCATACAAATAAAAGGGAAGGAAGGGTGAGGACCGCCAGGGGTATGCCTGCTCCTTTGGCTATCATTAAAAAAGTAAAAAGGGAAAGGGGTTAAGGTTTTTTTGGAAGGAACCCTAGTTCACCAAATCTATGTCGCCGTCCAATTTGTCACCGTAAGACATTTTGGCAAATTCCTCTGTATCGGAATGAACGTTGGTTATCACCAGCAGTATCTTGATGGTGTTCTTGAGTTCCGGCTCCACATTACATCCCCAGATTATCCTTGCCTCGGGGGATATGCGTTCGTTAACAAGGTTTGCCGCTCTTTCCGCCTCGCTCACCGTCATATCCGGGCCACCGGACACACGGATCAGGGCACCCTTGGATTCGCTAACATCCACGTTACCCAGTAGGGGAGAACCTAGGGCCTGGGATACTGCATCGTCCACCCGGGTATTGGGGTTATCTGAATCACCTATACCGATCATGGCCAGACCTCCTTCGTCCATGATTGTGCGTACATCATTGTAGTCGAGGTTGACCAGTCCGGGTTTTGTGATTATCTCTGTTATGCCCTTTATGGATTCCATGAGTATCTCATCGGCCACCTTGAAGGCTGCATCCAAGGGGAGGTTGGGTACAAGATCCAGAAGGCGGTCGTTGGGGATTATCACGGTGGTATCACAGTGTTTCTCCATCTTCATGAGACCTCTCTGGGCATTCTTCATCCGGGCTCGCCCTTCTGCCTGGAAAGGCATGGTCACAATACCCATGGTGAGTGCTCCCTCTTCCTTTGCCATCTGAGCTATGAAAGGAGCGGAACCGGTACCGGTACCGCCACCCATCCCAGCGGTTATGAACACTATATCGGATTTTTCAATACATTTTTCCAGGTCTTTTCTAACTTCCAGAGCGGATTCCTCACCAATCTCCGGCCGTGCACCGGCACCCAATCCCCTGGTTATGTTCTTTCCCATGAGGATCTTCTTCTGAGCATGGGTTTGTAATAGGTGGTTCGCATCGGTGTTACAGGCGATCAGTTCGGCCCCGGATATACCCGTCTGTGTCAGACGATCGATGGTGTTGGAACCTCCGCCCCCGCAACCGAAAATGCGTATCTTGACATCCAGGGTCTCAACCAGTTTGCGAAGTTCTTCGTCTTCTGGAGCATTTCCCAAATCCTCGACACGCTCTTTTTTATTGCCAGTCTCTTCATCCTTTTTTTGCTTGTTCAAAGCTTGATTGATTATAGATTCCATGGTGAATCCCATCCGTTTTCAAATGCTGCATTCGGCTAGGAGTATTTAATACTTGTTCTTTTTTCTGTCAGAAAATGACATTTGACCGTTGTTTGTCCTGCGTTAACCCCGATTTTTTAACCGATGTGTCAGACTATTCCCTAATTTCGTCTGACATGACGGCGAAAGTTACCGCCAATTTTTTATCATACCCTTACCTGGCCTCAGGTTGATGAAGGAAAATAAAGTAGAAGATATGAACATCACCAAGGACACCACCCTGTCCGAACTCCTGGACCAGTACGGTGCTGCCGGTGGGTTCACCGCACGGAAGGTGTTCATGGCCAGGGAGATACTGAAAAATATGTTCAATGAGAGTAGCGTCAATTTCCTGTCCTTCCCCGCCTGTATAGTGTCCACGGGGACGAGGGGGATACTCAGGGACGCCCTGAGGAAGGGTCTGTTCCAGGCAGTCATCACCACCTGCGGAACACTGGATCATGATCTGGCCAGGACCTGGGAGGACTATTATCACGGTAGTTTCGATGCCGACGATTCCAGCCTTCACAGGGAAGGTGTGAACCGCCTGGGCAACATCTTCATACCGAACTCGTCATACGGAGAGGTCATCGAAGCCCACATGCAACCCATGCTGGATGATATCGTCAGAAAAGAAGGTGCAAAACTGAGCACAAGTGATTTGATAAGGGCCTTCGGGGAAAGGATTGACGATGAACGTTCTTTGATCCACTGGGCGGCGAAAAAGGATATCCCTGTGTTCGTACCCGGTATAACCGACGGGGCCTTCGGTACTCAGCTATGGATGTACTGGGAGCGTAACAAGGAATTTCAGATCGATCTCATGAAGGATCAAAAGGACCTTGCGGATCTGGTTTTCCCTGCGGAGGAGAGTGGTGCCCTCATGATAGGTGGAGGGATCTCGAAACATCACACCATATGGTGGAACCAATTCAGGGGAGGGCTGGATAATGCGGTCTACATAACTACCGCTGTGGAACACGACGGTTCACTATCGGGAGCAAGGCTCCGGGAGGCCGTGTCCTGGGGAAAGGTCAGGGAAGGGGCCAACAGGATAACCGTGGAAGGTGATGCAACGGTGCTGCTTCCCCTGATCCTGGGAGAATTCCTCTGAGATCAGAGCAGGTTTTCCGAGATCTCCTTTTCCTTCATCTCCCTCTCGCAGTAGATGCACTTGATGTTCACCGGGTTACTTGAGATCACCTTGAACTCCGGTTCCACCGGTTCGTTCTTGTAGGTGATGCAGTTAGGGTTCCTGCACTTCAGTATACCCTTAACATGATCGGGAAGAGTGACCCTGTGCTTGTTCACCACACCATAATCACGGATTATGTTTATGGTGGTTTCCGGGGAGATCAGGGATATCTTGTCCAGTTCCTCACGGCTGATCTCCTTGTTTTCAACCTTGACTATGTCCTTTTTACCCGTGCTGCTCTCCACGTTGATGGCGATGCTTACGATATCCTTTATATCCACTTCTGTGAGGCCCAATATCTTGAGTACCTTCAGGGACTGGCCGCACCTTATGTGATCTATCACGGTACCGTTTTTGATGGGTGATATCTTTATGGTTCTTTTATTTTCACTCATAGTTCCACCCCCAGCAGCAAGGCGAGAAGTGCCATCCTCACGGGGACACCGTTGGCCGCCTGTTGGAAGTATCTTGCATATTCGGTGGCATCCACCTCAGGGGATATCTCATCCACCCGGGGCAAGGGATGCATTATGATCATATCATCCTTCGCCTTCTCCAGGGTCTCAAGATTTACCCTGTAACTGTCAGCTATCTTGAGATATTCCTCCTCATTGGGGAACCTTTCCCTCTGTATCCGTGTGACGTAAAGCACGTCCAGGTCCTCCACGGCCTCTGAGATGTCATCGTA
>SLLU01000056.1 GCA_007133925.1 Candidatus Halarchaeoplasma halalkaliphilum
CCGGGGCCGGGGAAAGGCTGCCTTTCCGCCGATGGAACACCCAGTTCCCTGGCCAGTATCCTTACCTCATCCTTGTAGAGATCTCTAAGGGGTTCCATGAGTTCCAGTTTCATGATCTCGGGAAGACCCCCCACGTTGTGGTGGGATTTGATGGTTTCCCTTGCCCCTCCTCCACTCTCTATCCAGTCCGGAGCGATGGTTCCCTGGACCAGGTGGTCCGCGCCGAATTTGACCGCCTCCCTCTCGAAGACCTCTATGAATTTCCCGCCGATGACCTTCCTCTTCTCCTCCGGCTCCACCACGCCCTCCATGGCCTGGTAGAACTCCTCACGGGCATCCACTATGACGTGGTTTATGTTCATCTCGGTGAAGAAGGCATCCATGCTCTCCGTCTCTCCCTTCCTCATGTATCCCGTATCAACGTATATGGCCAGGAGTCTGTCTCCCAGGGCCTGACTGACCAATGCAGTTGCCACTGTGCTGTCAACCCCTCCGCTGCATCCCACCACCGCCTTACCTTCAAAATCCCCGAGCTTTTTTATCTGCTCGTCCATGAATCTGCCTGGGTCGAACAATTCAATCACCATATGTCCGCTCTATCTCTTCACCGTCGCTTATGACCTGCTGCCTTCTCTTTTCACGGTAATCCTCGAGCCTTTTTGCCAGATCTTCATCGGAAACCGCCAGTATCTCCGCTGCCAGTAGGGCCGCGTTATCTCCCCTGTCCAGACCAACGCATGCCACGGGTATCCCCGGGGGCATCTGGGCGATGGACAGCAGTGCGTCCAGGTTCATCTTGCCGCTGACAGGTACGCCTATGACTGGTTTTACCGTGTGGGCCGCAACCACACCCGGTAGGGCGGCCGAGAGCCCGGCTATGGCTATGAATACATCCGCCCCCTGGCACAGTTCCTTGGTCCTTTCCGGTGTCCTGTGGGCCGATGAAACTGTCATCTGGTAAGGTATCTCCAGATCCTCCAGTACCTTGACGGCCTTTTTACCTACTTCAAGATCGCTCTTGCTTCCCATGATTATCCTTACATTCATAGAAAAAGGGAAAGAAAAAAGGGGTAAAAAGTTTTTGCAAGATCTAGGTCTTCATGATGGCAACTAGGAATATGCCCAGAGCGATCACTGCACCAACACCGAAGGCGATTATCACCCTAAGGGCATCCCACACGATATCAAGGATCTTGTCATCCCCTGAGATGCCGGCCAGTTCGAAACGGTAAGCCATTACCACCAGAACCGCCATCAACAAGCCCAGAACCGTCAGGGATATTCCGACCTTTCGGCTCTTACCCCTTCCGAAATAGGCCGTGAACAAGCCCGAAAGTATCAATCCCAGACCCAGTGTCAGTATCATCACGGTTAAAAATTCCAACATATTTCATTCCTCCTTAGAACTCTATTCCAGTCAGTGTTTTGGTATCGTCGACCCCTTCAATGGTTCTGATCTTGTCCACCACTACCTGTCCAAGCTTGTTGAAATTTTCCGCCTGAATCTTTACTATTAGATCGAATTCTCCGAATAGTGAATGGACCTCGACAACTTCGTCTATTTCCTTCAGTATGCGGTACACCTCTCTTTCAGCCGCGGTGGCCGTTTTTATCAACACAAATCCTACTGCCAATGTTTCACCTTATCACCGCTATACAGTCGATAGATATAAATATTTTGTTACTTGCCAAGGCATTTAGCCCCGGAGTTCCCCTTCTTGGAAATCGAAAGAGGTTAAATATGGGGACTAACTATACATGAACATGGAGGTGCTCAATTCCCTTCACACCAGGGAGCAACTGGAATCCAAGATGAGGAAAAAGGTACGCATTAACAACACCATAATGATAATTTTAGCCCTGTTACCAATCCTTTCCTTACTGGGATACCTCCCGATATATTCCTCAAGGGAGGGGAGCGATCCGGAAGCTCTCGTGGTCGCCGTTTTTATAATCCAGATGATCTTCATCCCATTCTTCCCCCTCGCATACCAGTGGTTTTTCACAAAGAAGATCTGGAAGGAATATCTGGACGATCCGGTCCACGATACCCCCCTGGATATGGAAAGGATCCATGATGTACTTACCACCTTTTCCCTGTGGCCCAGGAAATATCATGAGAAGGCTGTGAAAGATACAACAGAACAGGTGAAAAAACTGTTTTACAAAGGTACACTGGAAGGAGTTTTCGATTATGTTACTGGAGAGTACTACCCTCCCTCTGTGGTATCATCAAGAAACATCAACAAACCCGGTCAACCACTACCTCCCCGAACATTTCATGTTGAAAGGAGAACTTATCCGGATAGGAGGGACGAGAGGTCCAGGGACATAATGAAAGCCCTGGAAAGTGATTTTTCCAGCATGGACGTGAACACCCTGGGACTTTACCTGGAGGAGATAATCTCGAAGCACGGGTTCATAACAACTCTCACGCCGGCCCTTAACGGGTACGGATGGGATATCATCGGTGAAACTGAAGGTGAAAAGGTACTGGTAAAATTATACAAGAATCCCCTGGGTACCAAGGTGGGGCTGAAGGAAGCACGTGATGTCAAAGGCTCCATGGTTTTTCACGGCACCACCCGGGCCATACTGGTCACTAACACAACCTTCACCAGAGGCGTCCTGGGAATGGATGGAGGATTTGAGCTATGGGACGGTGAAAGGATGAAGGATGAATTCCGGGAACTCCTCACTGGAAAAGGGTAAGGTACTCACCGTAACCCTCTTCCTCCATATCCTCTTTAGGGATGAACCGGAGGGCGGCGGAGTTGATACAGAATCGCTCTCCCGTGGGGGCCGGCCCGTCTTTGAAAACGTGACCCAAGTGTGAACCGGAGCCGCTCAAAACCTCGATCCGGTTGTCAAAAAGAGCTTTTTCCTTTCTGGTTACTATTTTATCGTCTTCAAGGGGCTTCGTGAAACTTGGCCACCCGCATCCGTGATCGAATTTATCCCTGGAACTGAAGAGGGGCTCACCGGAGACTACGTCAACGTATATACCCTCCCTGAAGTTGTCCCAGTACTCGTTCCTGAACGGGGGTTCCGTACCGCCCTCCTGGGTCACCCTGTACTGCATTGGCGTTAATTCTTCTTTATCCTTTCTTTTTTTCATGTGTGATCACCCTGGGAAATCATTGTGCATTACGGTATAAGGAGTGATAACGTATAAGTATTTGTTTCCAAGAAGAGAGTAGTTTTTGCCTTCTCCAATGCCAGAGATATACTATGGGATTAAATGAAAGATTTAAATATACCCAGGGTTTGACAGGCTTGGAGAGTTCGAAAGAATTCTTGAGGATTTGATAGGATGGCAAAGCGGAAAAAGGGAAAAGCAAAGGGCGTCGGAATGATGACGGGGATCACGATCATGGTACTCTGTGTACTGGTGATACTGGTGTTTTTCATAGCCCCCCAGGCATATTTATATAATGACGGCGAAACTGAGACCGCTGATTACAGAGAGGTGTTGGACGGAGATTATGAAGATTTCAGAACCCATTATCACCTGACCATGATAGGAGCTGTGATCGGCATAGTACTGGGTGCCTGCATCACATTGTCCCTTTTCCTTAACGAGATAGAAGCAGTGACTTCCGATACATCCCGATGGATAAATTTCGTTTCACTCAACTTGACCTTTATCCCGGCCATGCTACTAATTTATGTCAGTACCATACATGTGTCATATCTCATGAATACTATCAGGGCCTTTTTTGAAAGCAAAGGAAAATTGTTCTTCTGGAGCCCCGCCATGACAGTGATCCTGGGTCTCGCTCTAACTTTGTTATATATCGGTATCAGCGGATCAAGGAAGGAACTTGTACACATAAAATTTGAAGCATTCAAGAGGATAAAAGGTGGAGAAAAGGGGGTAAAGCCATGAAGATAAAACAAAGGCTCCTGGACAAGATGATAATGGCCATGATATACATCTCTTTGCTGGCCATCGTATTCTCATTGATCTTTCCCTGGTTCATACATCCATTAGAGGATGAAGATTACTGGTATCTGGGTTTTAATCTGTTTGAATTGGATGGCGAAGATTTCGATTACATTGTGGACTACATCCGATATGCTGAATATGCCTTCATGGGGGCCTTCATCACTGGGGTTGTCCTGAGGATCGGAACCGCCTTCAAGATAAAGAGCAAGCGGTTATCCAATTACATGACATTCAGCATAATCCCCCTACTGGTTTTCTCCGTGATAGCCATGATATACTCCATCTGGACGATAGTCAAGTTGCACGGTCTTGATCACCATACCTATGACATGGGATTCAACTATGGACCGATGATCATGTCTTTTCCACTGGTCGCCATCGCAGTGATCTTCGCCATCATCATGTTACCCAGGACCATCAGGTCTATGCGTGAATTAAAGGAAAAGGAAGCGATCCCCCCAGGTTACGACCCTCAACAGGCATACCCTTACCCTCCACCACCC
>SLLU01000012.1 GCA_007133925.1 Candidatus Halarchaeoplasma halalkaliphilum
CTGAAGTTTACACCCTCATTATCCCGGCCCAGGGAAGCGCGGAACACACATACGTGCATACCTTCCAAAAAGCAGGTACATACCAGGTCACCTTCCATGACCAGACGGAAACGGTGGTCGTGGGGGAGATGATGGACGAAACGCCCACGGAGTCCAGATTGTGGGTACTCCCGGTCGTGGGAATAGTGATAGTCCTTCTGCTACTGATCGTGTACCTCATGAAAACCACTGGGACGAGGCCGGTACGGACGGACGATGAGGTGGAAGACCAAGGGGACGAGACGGAAGAGGAGTTCGAAGAGACATCCGAGCTGTGAAGTGACTTCCCGGAAAGGTTCGAAAACGTTTTTACCGTCACCCACCATGTACCCACGTGGACCCCGATACTAAGACCCGGAGATTTCTTCACGGTTCGTTGAAACAGTACTACACCACCAGCGACCTTGAGCTACCTCCCAGGTTCACCCTCAGGGAATTCGCCTTTGTTTACAGAGGGGGGAGAGGGATGCACCGACCCGTTGCCTTCGATACTCGAAAGGAATTCCTCGATTTCATGGCATCAAGACTACCACTGCATACCTATTACTCCACGGCATATTACTCCAATCCCCGAGCACCCATGAAGGACAAGGAGTGGTTGGGGGCTGACCTCATATTCGACCTGGATGCGGACCATATGCCGGGATGCGATGGGTTATCATACCCGGAACAGCTTGAGCTGGTGAAAAAAAAGACCAGGCTTTTACTGGAGGATTTCCTCATGGACGATTTCGGTTTCCAGGAGAAGGATATGCAGATAGTTTTTTCCGGGAACAGGGGTTATCACATACACGTGAGGAAGAAAGAGGTGCTTTCCCTGCCCAGCAGTTCACGGAGGGAGATCGTTGATTACATCACCGGTACTGGCATCAGCCTCTCTTCCATATTCCCCTTTAAAATCGTGGAGGTATCAAGGTTCAAGGATCATGCCAAGACAGAGATGTCGTTCCTGTTTCCACCGGAAGAAAGGGGCGGGTGGAGCCGCCGGGCCATACAGCTCATCAAGTATGCCCTGGAAAGATGGTCCGCTATGTCAAAGGATGAGTTCGTGAAGGAACTGATATACGAACAAAAAAAGAAGACGGGCATCAAGGGTATAGGCGAACAGACCGCTGCCGGGCTCTACAAAGAGCTTTACGAGGAAGGGAAGTGGAAAGAGATCATGAGGAGTGAAAACCTTGACTGCCTGAGCGAAACCGGCATGGTAAATCAGAGACATTTCCTTAAGATATTCGAACAGGTCATAGGTGACCACGGCATAAACGAACTGTCCCTTGATTTCGTGGGGGCAACTGATGAACCGGTTACAGGTGACATAAAAAGGATCATAAGGCTTCCAACATCCATCCACAGCGGCTCCTTTTTGGTAGTCAAGCCTATAGAGCTGGAGGAATTCCAGGACTTCGAACCCCTTAAACATGCGTTCCCGGACGTAATGGGTGACAGGGAGTACCAGATCACCATGGACAGTACACCCAAGGAAAATAGTGTGGTACTGAAGGGACAGGAATACGAATTATCGAAAAAGATGAAGGTACCCGGGGACCTAGTCCCCTTCTTTGTTGCGAAGTATCGGGCGAAAGTCCTATAAATGTGTTGGTGTATTAGGGTATAGATAAAACCAAAAAATGGGGAACAATATGGCGAAAGAATTGAGTGAGTACGACAAACTAGAGGGAACCTACCAGATAATCAGATTGAAGAGGTTGGAGAGATATGCCTTCATCCCCCAGGTCATCGGTATAATTATGGTCTTCGCATTGTTCACATACCTTGAAGGGGCCCAGATGGTACCCTTCTACTTCCCCGTTTTCTTATCCATGCTGGTGGTTTCAATATGGATACTGGTGCTGTCCATAGAGTTCTTCGTTTTCAGGTTGATGGAGATCAATTTTCGGAAGAGTGAGAGCGCGAAATTCCTAATGGCATCAAGGTCCATGAAGAAGGCCACAACGGGCATTGTGATCTTCGGTATATTATGTCTGATCCTTTTCACCCCCTTTATGACCCAGGTGGTAAGCAGCTACTCATCACCTGAAGAGGAAATCAACATAAACGGTAGAGAGGAGATAACCTTCACCTCCAGGGGGCGGTTCAACTTCATGATGGTGGAGAGCATCGAGGTGGAGATACTGGACGAAGGCGAAATGGTGGAGGTCTCCGTATGGGATAAGCCAATGGAAAGAAAACTGAACCGAAATGTGGGCGATCCTACCCAGGCAACCATGGATGAAGCCTTCGAATACGATATGCCAGAACTGAAATTTGAGGAGTACGTCCTTGTAATGGAAACCAGCGGCATGGCCAGGGTGCGATACCGCATAAATTATCACATACCGAGCAGCCGTATGTTCCCCTTCGCATTGATCTCTTTGGGATTTCTCATATCCAACGCTGTCTTCGCCGCATTGATGCAGCCCATAAAGAAGATGCACGCCGACAAGGCAATCTACCGGTGAACAGCGCAGCAGGTTTGCACACTCTCAAAAGGACCGTTTTCCCGGGCCCACGCCAGGGTTTTTCTTCCCGGGATCACAATGCCTGAAGCACCTGCTTTCAAAGCTTTTATCTCCAAGGAACTCCTACCTCTCTCTCTCATGCATCCCAGGTAAACCCGGCCCGGTATTGTGTCCAGGGCATACTCCAGTACAGATATGAAATCATCTTCACAGACCCTCTTGCCCGTGTGGGAAGGGATGAGTGAATTCAGTACGAGCAGATCCGTATCGGATACCATGTCCACTGCACGGAACTCCCCTTTGATGACCCCCCTGTGCAGTCCCACGGTTATGTGGGGAACTGTTTTGATGCATGCCTCCTTGAGGAACCTGTAGCTGTTTTCAAACCTTTCCACATCCAGGTCCAAACCGTATATCTCCCTGATGGTTTCAGTGGAGCCCACCATATCCAGGGAAACCACATGGGGGGGTATGCTCCTTATGAGCTCTACACGATCAGGGGTCACGAGGCCGGTATGCAGGTTGATCATCAGGGGGGTATCCCTGCGTATCTTTCTGAGTACACCAATATGGGCTTCCAGGGGTACACTACCCTCAAGGTCGGAACCACCGCTCAGAAGGAATCCCGAAGCACCTTCCCGGGCTAGTTCCATGGCGGTTGTGTAAACCACCTCGGGATCACTCACATCTTTCATACTCCCCAGATAGTGACCCCGGCAGTGTTCGCATCCCAGCATACATTTTCCTCCGGTCAAGGAAAGGGCGGGAAATCCTTTGCCAGGGTAAAAGAACTCCATGGAGATGAATAGGGAAAGCACAATTTAGAATTGTCGGCATGAAAAGTATATTATATCAAAACCACCTAACCCGAAAAAGCAGGCCAACCACAGGAGGTGGTTCTCTGGAAATAAAGGAAGTATCCCAAAAGAGCAAGATGATAGTTGATGAGGTGGGAAAGACCATAGTAGGAAAGAGAGATGTTATGACGAAAACGCTCATAGGGATACTGGCGGGAGGAAACTTGCTGTATGAGGATTTCCCGGGCCTGGCCAAGACCATGATGGCGAACTGCTTCGCAGACAGCCTGGGATGCGACTTCAAACGGATCCAGTTCACACCCGACCTCCTGCCTGCGGATATAACGGGCTCCTTCGTTTATGACAGGAACACCGGGGACTTCAAGATGCGTAAGGGACCCATATTCACCAACATACTTCTGGCAGATGAGATAAACAGGGCCCCGCCCAAGACACAGGCGGCACTGTTGGAGGCCATGCAGGAAAGGCAGACCACCATAGAGGGAGAGACTTACCACATGAAGCCGCCCTTCACGGTGCTTGCCACACAGAATCCCATAGAGTACGAAGGGACGTATCCATTACCGGAGGCACAGGTGGATAGATTCCTCATGAGACTACAGGTGGGATATCCTTCGGAGGCGGAGGAAGTGGAGATATTGAGCAGGAGAAAGGAAAGGAGGACCGACCAGGTATCCACTGGCAGGGTGATAGACGCTGAAGAACTGATGGCCATGCAGAACACCGTGGAAACCGTTCACATGGACGACGATATAAAAAAGTACATCGTTGAGATAGTGCAGAGCACCAGAAAACACAGTCAGGTGCAGGTTGGTTCCAGCCCCAGGGGGAGCCTGGCCCTAATGAAGCTATCCATGGCCAATGCCGCAATTCGAGGTCGTGACTTCGTGGTACCGGATGATGTGAAGTACATAGCCAGGGAGGCTCTAGCCCACCGGCTCGTGCTGAAACCCGGGCCTGCCATAAAGGGAGTGCGGACCGAGGGGATAATAAAGGAGATACTGAACCAGGTACCCGTACCGAAGGTGGACAGAAGATAACATGGCAGTGAGAAACGAGAGGCAGAGGTATGTCACTTTCATCCTGTCCGAAGGATCTACTAGCAGGAATGACATGATCCATGCCATCCGCAGTTCGTTCTCCAGGGGAGAGTACGAGGATATAAAACCATGGCTCACGGTGTTCGAGGGGGATCGGGGTATATTGAGATGCAGACACACCGGTGCGGAGCGTACCCGGGAGATATTGAACTCCATGGAAGTGGGAGGCGGTGAAGTGAAGAGCGTATACACCAGCGGTTCCATCAAAAAAGCAAAGGAAAGGTTGTACGGAGATGGGTGATGCGGACGTACTCATAGTGGACGGTTACGTTGACGAGCCGGCTCTGCTGGGAGTCCCCCCTTACATATCCCCCGAGCCCAGGCTCCTGGCAGGGGTGGCAGGGGAACTGGGGCTGAAGTGGAGTTACGTTACAATAGATGAGGTGAGAGAGAAGGGGATACCTCCCGGTGATATCACACTGGTGTACGGGGGTGTTACGGTACCGGGGAAGTATCTGGGTGGCAGACCCATGAGCGAGAAGGAAGCTGAGCACATAGCCCAGTCGTCCCGGGAAAGCTACATCGGGGGGCCTCTGGCCAGGTACGGAAGGGTCACGGGATTCTCCCACGTGGTGGAGAAGGACCTCTGCGCTTTCTTTCACGATTCATTCACCGGGACACCGACAGACCGGTGGGCAACGGTAAAAGAGATGGCAAGGTGGGGGCAAAGGGGAGCTGGGGTGGTCAGGGAACACCCATGGCACAGGGGACCGCTGATGGCCGAGATAGAAACCTATAGGGGATGCATACGCTACTTCACCGGGGGATGCAGCTTCTGCAGCGAGCCAGGATACGGAAAGCCCGAATTTCGACCGGTGGAAGATATAACAGGTGAGATGCATGCCCTTTACCAGGAGGGAGTACGGCACTTCAGGCTCGGGGGTCAATCCTGTATCATCAGTTACGGGTCCAAAGGAGTGGGGAAGACGGAAACACCTGTTCCCCATCCGGAAAAAGTTGGTGAACTGTTCCAGGGTATCAGGGAGGCGTGCCCGGACCTGAAAACCCTTCATGTGGACAACGCCAATCCCGCTGTGATTTGGAAACACCCCAATGAATCGTTTGAGGTCCTATCGGTCATAGCCAGGTACGGAACACCGGGTAACGTACTGGCACTGGGGATGGAGAGCGCAGACCCGGAGGTTATCCGCAGGAACAATCTCAACGCACGGCCCCATGAGGTCAGGGGGGCGGTGGAACTCATAAACAGGGCGGGGAGTGAAAGGGGCGAGAACGAACTTCCCAAACTCCTTCCCGGACTCAACTTCATATCAGGCCTTCCCGGCGAAAGCCCGGGCACGTTCAACTTGAACTATGAATTTTTGAAGAGTATTTTGGATGACGGTTTGCTGCTCAGAAGGATCAACATACGTAAGGTATTGGCGAAGGATCTTGAAGTCAATCTACAACATCCCCGGGAGCATCGGGCCTTCAAGGAGAGGGTGCGCATGAACATCGACCGGCCCATGCTGGAAAAAGTGATCCCCTTGGGAACCGTACTGAGGAGGGTGTACATGGAGGAACGGAGAGGCCACACCACCTTCGGTCGTCAGGCGGGTACGTACCCCATACTGGTGGGTGTTAGATATCCCCTGGAGCTGAATCAATATCACCATATCGCCGTGACGGAACACGGACAAAGGAGCGTCACAGGAGTGCACCAGCCCTTCATCATCCATGAGGCGGGGTTCAAACAGCTGGAAGCCCTACCCGGCATAGGCAGCAAAAGGGCGGCGGCCATATTCAAGAAGGGTCCCCGGAACATTGAGGAATTAAGGGATACGGTAAAGGATGACGACCTGGTTAGGGTCCTGGAAAAGATAGTTTCTTTTTGAAGATTCAAAGGGGCACAAGATTTTCCTTGTATCTTTTGGAGAGGGAACGATACTCTTCCTTCACAGGGATCCATTTGGACTTGAACTCCTCATCTATGGTCCCCTTGGGCTTGGCCGGTATCCCCACCGAAATGGTTTCCCCGGGTATGTTTGTGCCGTTCACCACCACAGCCCCCTCGGCTATGACTGCCCAGGGCCCCACAACTGAATGGTCGCTCACAACCGAACTCATACCGATGATGGCCCAATCGCGTATTTCCGCACCGTGTATGACGGCACCGTGACCGATGGTGACCCAATCACCTATGACCGCTTTCTCTCCTGGCCGGGCGTGGATGACACAATTCTCCTGAACATTGGTGTAATCGCCTATAACCACCGAACCGTAATCACCCTTTATGCATACGTTGTGACCTATGAAACATTCCTTACCCACCACGACATCGCCTATGATTAGGGCAGCAGGGCTCACGTAGGCGGTATCGTCTATCCTGGGCCTCCTTCCTTCGAAAGCGTAGATTCCCATGAACACTCTGACGATGCGGGGGGTATATAATACATGCGAAGGTTTTTCAGTCCCTATCCAGTCTCTTGAGGCCTTCCTTGTATCTCCAAGAAAGGGTGCGGTATATCTCCTTGTACTCGCTCCACATCTTCTTGAAATCCTCGTCCACGGAACCCACCACCTTGGCGGGTATCCCCACGGCTATGCCCTCGTCGGGCACCTCCTTCCGGCTCACCACAACGGCGCCTTCTCCCACCACACCCCACTTGCCCACCTTTGCAAAGTCGCTCACTATGGAACCCATGCCTATGGTGGCATCGTCGTCTATGTGCGCTCCGTGTATGATGGCGCCGTGGCCGATGGATACGTTCTCTCCTATGACGGTTTGCTCATCCGGTCTCGCGTGTATCACGCAGTTCTCCTGAACATTGCTTCTGTCCCCGATTATGACCGTACCGTAATCGCCCTTGATACGGGCCCCAGGCCCTATGAAACATTCCTTGCCTATCCTCACATCACCGATTATATCGGATGACGAACTCACGTAGGTACTCTCGTGTATCCGGGGAGCCCTGTCTTCAAAAGAGTATATTCCCATATTATACGTTTAAAGGCGGGAAGTATTTAAATGATATGAAGCCCTGGTTCATGAGCATGGATGCGGACGGTAAATATGTTCTGGACACGTCGGTGATCCTGTCCGGCAAGGACATCCCCATGACAGGGGATATGTACATACCACCCTCGGTCTTCGACGAGATCAAAAAAGGGGGTAGGTGGTACAACAAACTGCAGCGGATGCTCTCTGCGGGGCTAGGTATAGTCACGCCCCCCGGACCCTACATGGTGGAAGTCAAACAGAAGGCGAAACGCACCGGAGATTACTTGAGATTATCTCCCACGGATATGGAAGTGCTGGCCCTTGCCCTTTTCCTGAAAGCGGATATAATCACCGATGATTATTCCATACAGAATCTTGCCAGGGCCCTGGAGATCGGATATTCCGGATTGGCGGAGGAAGGTATCAAAAAGGAGTTCAAGTGGGGGTACCGTTGCGAGAAATGCTACAGGTATTACAAGGACCCTGGGGAGGAATGCTTTGTCTGCGGGGGAAAAATAAAGACCGTCCGCCTCACAAGAAGGAATCTGGACTAGTTCACCAAGTAGTAAAGGCGGTTGCTTGTATCGTGCTCGGGATAGTGAACTTTAGTTTCTTTTTCTATGGTGAAATACTCCTCCAGAAGCTCTCTGGCCTGCTCGTCCGATAGGTTCCAAAGGTAAAGGCCACCCTCGGAAAAGAAATCCTCGAAGAGTTTTTCGGCACCGCTTTCCACGTACGCATCGGGATCCTGATATTCGTTGAGTTTCACCAGCAGCCTGCCCTGGGGTTTCAGTATCCGGGTGAAATGTTCCAGGAGTTCGATGGAATCTTCCGGAAGGATATTGTCCAGTATATTGAAGAGCACACCTCCGTGGAAATCGGAATCAGGTATGTTACCCAATGAACTAACATCACCCCTCATGAACAGGTAGGAGGATGTGGATTTCCTGGCGTTCTCCTGGCAGTACCTTATGGCCTGGGAACTGATATCCATGCCCATAACGAAGGAAGCCTGCTTAGCAGCAGCCCGGAGAAGAAACTTTCCGCTGCCGCAGCCGAAATCGATCACCCTGGAACCTGATACCAGTAGCCAATCAAGGGCCTCCTCCATCCAGGGATACGGTAGAGGGGCATTCGGGTTGAAATCCGCCGGGAACTCGCTGAATATCCGGTCCCAATATTCTATGGTTTTATGGTAATCCGACATGGGTTCACTCACCACCAATAGCGTCCCGGGGGGATATTAAAATTACCCTCACTTATTGAGAGGTGATCACGGGATGGGAATCAGACCGCAATCTTCATATTGACCACCAAGTTAGGGGTTAAACAGGGGATAAAAAAATGACCGTGAAAGTAGGAATAAACGGATATGGTACGGTAGGAAAAAGGGTCGCCGACGCTGTGAACCAGCAGAGCGACATGGAAGTCGTAGGGGTATCCAAGAGGAGCCCCACTTACGAGGCCAGCCTGGCGAACGAACTGGGATATCCATTCTACGCCGCTTCCAAAGAACACCTGGATGCCTTCGATGAAAAAGGCATACGTGTTGCCGGTATGATTGAGGATCTATTGGCAGCTGCTGACATCATCGTTGACTGTACGCCCAAGGGTGCCGAATACAAGCCCGTCTATGAAAAAGCGGGTGTGAAGGCCATGTGGCAGGGAGGCGAGAAACACACCCTAACGGGACTCTCCTTCAACTCAATGGCAAATTACGACAAGGCATACGGGGCGGACTACGTGCGGGTGGTTTCATGTAACACCACGGGATTACTAAGGACCCTTTACCCTATACACGAGGACATCGGCTTCAGCAGGAGCATGGCGACCATGATCCGCCGGAGCGCGGATCCCTGGGATACCAAAAGGGGACCTATCAACTCCATCAATCCCGTGCTGGATATACCATCCCATCACGGCCCTGACGTCCAGAGCGTCGTGCCCGAAATAAACATACAGACCACTGCCGTCAAGGTGCCCACCACCATAATGCATTTCCACAGTGTCATGGTCGATCTAAAGGTGGATGTGAACACGGACCACATACTGGACTTGTGGGAGAACACACCCAGGATCAAGTTCTTCGAGGCATCCCAGGGTGTTGATTCAACCGCCAAGGTGATGGAATGGGCAAAGGACAGGGGAAATCTAAGGGGAGACATGAACGAGATAGCGGTATGGAAGGACGGCACTCAGGTAAAGAGAGGAACCCTGTACTACTATCAGGCCATACACCAGGAGAGCGATATCGTTCCCGAGAACATAGATGCCATCCGGGCCATGATGGAGATGGAAGAGGACAGGATGAAGAGCATAGAGAAAACAAACGCCGCCATGGGCATAAAGTAGGGAAATATATGATCGTGTGTCCCCTTGATCACAGATACGGCAGGGAGCGGATGAAGACCACTTTCAGTACCGAGAACTATGTTCGTAAGCTCTTGGAGGTAGAAGCCGCCCTTGCCAGGGCACACGCGAAGGTGGGAAACATCCCCCCCGAAGCCGCCCGGGTGATAACGGAGAACGCCAATACGGACAGGGTGGACTGGCGGGAAGTTGAACGTGTGGAGAAAGAAGAGACAAAGCACGACATCATGGCCCTGGTAAAGGTTTTGGGCAGGTACTGCGGGAAAGACGAAGGATACATACACCTTGGTGCCACCTCCAACGACATAATAGACACCGGGAATGCCCTGGTGTTGAAAGAGGCGGTGGAGATCATACGTGAGGACCTTGTGGAACTCCACAACACACTGGTCTCCAAGGCCAAGGAGCACAGGGATACAGTCATGGTTGGCAGGACCCACGGACAGCATGCGGTCCCCATGACATTCGGTCTGAAACTGGCAGTCTATGTCAAGGAACTTGAGAGGTACGTCCTCCGTCTGGACCAGTTAAAGGAAAGGGTGGCTGTGGGAAAGATGAGCGGTGCCGTGGGCACCGGTGCCGCCTTGGGAGAGCACTCCGAAGAGATACAGCGTCTGGTCATGGAAGACCTTTCCCTGGGAGTGGAAGAGATAGCATCCCAGATCGTGGGGCGTGACAGGCACGCCGAACTGGTCTGTTTTGCAGCCTCCCTGTCCGGGTCGTTGCAGAAGTACGCCACCGAGGTAAGGAATCTTCAGAGGCCCGAGATCATGGAGGCCGCCGAGAGCTTCGACGTGAAAAAGCAGGTTGGCAGTTCCACCATGGCCCACAAGAAGAACCCCATCACCGCCGAGAACATCTGCGGCCTTGCCAAGACCCTGAGGGGGTTCGTGGTACCCACTCTGGAGAACGTGGTGACCTGGCACGAAAGGGATCTGACGAACTCGTCTTCTGAGAGGATCACACTGGGACACACACTCATACTCCTGGATGACATACTGGTGAAATCCCAAGGGCTTTTCAGGAACCTTGAGGTGTTCCCCGAGAACATGATGCGGAACCTGAAAATGAGCGGGGGTCTCGTGATGGGCGAGGCGGTCATGATACACCTCACCGAAAAGGGGATGAGCAGGCAGGATGCCCATGAACTGGTACGCAGGGTGTCCATGGAGGCCCGGGCCAGGGATGTGGACCTGATGGAAATACTGGCTAACCAGGAAGAGGTCAAGGCCCTTTTGGATGAAAAAGAACTCCGGGAGATCATGGACCCCCAGGGCTACACGGGCCGTTCGGGAGAACTGGTGGACACGTTGGAGATGTGGTGAATCACTGCTATCTTTTCAGCAGGAGATTTACTTTTGAACCGGTATGATCGGGAGGTAGTTCTCCACGCCTTAGCATGAATTCCTGTAGAGTGAGAGGCCTAACCGTAGTCCCGGTACGTATGTAAGCGATACGTCCTATGACGCACATACTATCCGAAGGAGATATGTTCAAGGCCAGTATGTTCAGATCACTGATCCCTATCTCATGGAAATCCACCTTTACCTCAGGAGTGATCATGTTCAGGTAAGGGGATATGAATTCTCTGGCAACTCCAGTATCGCATCCGCACACACTCCCGTCCCCTTTCACACCCATGAATATCCACCCGCCCCCTGAATTTGCCATGGCGCAGATATCCCGGCCTATGTCCTCATCCGGGAGCTCCTTGAACCCCACACTTTCCGATTCACCTTGTTCCAGTATTTTCAGGAGTTCTTCGGGATCCATGTATGGTGAATGTGGGAGAATAAAAATAAACTTGCGGGTGTAAAGACAGGGTTAACACACCCACTTGTTGGGGAAATTCATATATATCCGGGGATTCCATGTTTCACCATGAACTTAACAAAGGCGCTGACTATTTTTATCGGAATAACTATGATCTCGAGCTTCGCTGGAGCGGTTGATTACCAGGATATTTTCCAGGAGATCAGTGTAGAGGATGTGACAGGGACCCCCGATGTTTCCATGGCGGAAGAGCCATCCGGAGATCTGAATATCGGTGGTAGCCAGCAGATAACGCGAATCTATGAATACAACGACACCCACGTACCGTATATGGTGAATCTAACCGGGGAAGGAACCGGAGAAGGGGATCTACCCTTCCGTGCGGGCAGCATATACATAGAGATGTCCGGTGCAGGAGGAGGCGGGGGAAGAGGGGGGTCCTCTGTAGGTGGCGCCGGGGGTTCCCTGAGAACTTCCATGGATGTATCTACTTTCCACGAGTTGGAGATCACCGTGGGCGAACGAGGGCTCTCCAACGGTGTCGGTGGATGGGGTAAGTCCAGCGGTGGAGACGGAGGTAGTGTGGAAACCGGTGGTGGAGGTGGCTCCACCGAACTATGGGGTGTGGATGATACGGGTACCGAAATGTTTCTGGGGGCCGCGGATGCTGGTGGTGGCGGAGGAGATAACTGGGCCTCCGAAGGCGGAGGCGGAGGAGCTCGAGGGGGACGTGGTGGCGAGGATGCAGAGAGCGGTGAGGGAAGTGGTTACGGAGGCCGCGGAAGCGATTCCGGTCCAGGCGGAGATGGTGGTCAGGAGACGGCTCCAGACCACATAATAGGTCATTCCACGGAGATCACTGGAGGGGGTTCAGGTAGCAATACCCACGGAACGGTTACCATCACCTACTACGAGTTCAGCCCCATACTGACCGTATCCGCCACCCAGATAACACCCACCTCGTCCAAGCTCCAGGGATACCTGACACTGGAAGATGCCTCTACTGCGGATGTTTATTTTGCCTACGGTAAGGTGGGGGGCACTGAAGTTCAAACAGAACAAATAACACTGGATGATTCCGGGGGGTTCAGCGAGACCATAACGGATCTGGAGAGCCTGGAGATATACGAGTTCAGAGCAGTGGGAGATGTGAACGGTATAACCCATCATGGTAACACACTCTACTTCGTTCCCGGATCCATCTCCGAGACCACCCAGCTGAGGCGAGACTGGAACTCTTTCCACGAGATGAACAACGTGGCTCCGGATGCAGACGATCTTGTCCTCTCGGGTACGACCCAAGGCCACCGGATATCAGCACCTATTCCCCTATACGGTGATGCTGAGGATTCCCTAATTGTGTGGAACTCCACTGAACCCGCGGGCACGGGTGTGGAACTTTACACATCCGTTACAGATAGTCACACCACCGCACCCTCTACCTGGGATACCGTCACCAGCGGTGGAACCATCCCGGGAGTGGAAGGGGACCTCATGGGCAAGTACCTGTGGACGAGACAGGTCATGAGCACCGATGATGCCATGGTCACACCCCGGCTGCACGATCTCTCAGTGGCTGTGACCCTGGAGCCCATGGACCCTATAGCAGATATATCCACGTGGGCCATAGGTTCCTCATGGACCTATTTCCGTCACGGTACCATCACCATGGAGGGTGACGGGGATTTTGTTGACACGGACATGTATATCGAGGAAAGATTGACATATACCGTATCCGGGATAGAGTACGTGGTGGTGGATAACGTGACCACACCGGTTTACAATGTGACGGTGGACGGAGACGTTCTCAACGGATACATAGGCATAGATACTGATTTCGGTACCATCGGCATAGAGATCACACAGGGATACACCGAGGGTTACACCCTTTACAGAGTGGACGATCAGGGTATCTTAGTGGAGTACCGGTATCAATATTACAGAGGACACACCGATGTTGAACTCATAGGAAGGGTGAATCTATTCTTGACCATGGTCACCACTGATACCCACATTCCCAACGTGGAGGAGTACGACTATCCGGTGGAAACCGGTGGCCATTTCGTGGCCAACAATTTCGTCAATTCAATGGGTTACACTAACATACGGATAACCAACATGTTCATAGATGACATTGAAGAAACCATGGAATTCGACGACACGCAGAACCGGACGATATACGTGAACACGTCCGAAGACACTGTGGTGACATGGGTTCCCGCGGGAACCTTCGAAACCTTCGAAATGGTCCAGGAAGAGGTACTGCCCAACGTTACCAACCACAGGACTTCCTACTACTCACCCTATGTAAACAACTACGTTAGGGAGCACACATCGGACCCGATGACCGAGATGACCAAGGTCCTTGAAAGCTATCATTTACCCCAGGACCCAAACACTCTCAGCATAGAACCCTTCAGGGCATTCGTAGGCCAGACGGTGACCGTGAGCGGTTCGTTCCCGGAACATACGTCGGAAACCTTCCAGATCACCATCCCCATGGCGGATTTTGCAGAAAGCGTGACGACCGATACGGCTGGTGATTTCACCGTGGAACTGGAAGTGCCTTATGCCAGGGACAACACTCACTCACCTGGCAAGCTGGGCAGCCTGGGTGTCATCGCACGGCCAGCGGGGGATAACATCCCCTTCAGGGTGGCTACACTCTACATATACGATCCGGATACCATAACTGTGGAACCCACCAATAGCACGGTTTTTGCCGGGGATAGCGAAACCTACACCGCCACAGCGTACCATGAGAACGGTACCGTGATGGGAGATGTTTCCACATACTTTGACTGGTCCATCGACCGGGATGCAGGGGGTTCATGGGATGATAATGTTTACACATCCGAGTTTGCAGGACTCTGGGAGGTGACGGGAGAGTACATGGGGTCCGTCCACACCTCCTGGCTCACCGTTGTACCGGGAGAAGCTGACCGTATAAGAATCGAACCGGAAGAGATGTCCGTAGAGGGAGGTGAAACCGTGGAGTACAACGCCACACTCACGGACGCCCTCGGTAACGAGTTAGAGGATATCACTGCCGTAACCAACTGGTCCATAGATGCCGCAGCAGGGGGCTATTGGGAAGATAACGTATATACATCGGCAACCGCGGGAAACTGGACAGTTACAGGCACGTACATGTCATACACGGGAGAAGCGACCCTGGTCGTGACCCCCACCAAAGAAGTCCATTCCATAGTGATAGAACCCAGGAACCCCACTGTTACCGCCGGCCATGGCATATCCTTTAACGCCACAGCCTACGATGAATCAGGCAATCTCATAGAGGATGTTACTGATGATACCAACTGGACCATCGAAAGCAGTGCAGGGGGAGAGTGGGACTATAACACATACACATCACAGTATGCCGGCACTTGGACCGTCACCGGACACTATAATGGCTTTCAGGATACCACCAACCTCACGGTAACCCCCGCTATGGGTTATCGTCTGGATATCGGCCCCTTGGATCATACCATCAACGCGGGTGAAGAGATAGGCTACAATGCCACCCTTTACGATGAGTTCGGTAACGAGATAGGGGATGTGACCGGAAATACCGCATGGTCCATAGAGACAGGAGCCGGAGGAACGTGGGCGGATAACATTTACACGTCCGAGATAGCCGGTGTATGGAACATTACAGGAGAACACAACGGGGTCCTGAACATAACTACCCTTACGGTCAACCCCGGTCCGGCATATCGCATCCAGATTTACCCGGGAGATCAAAACATCTCCGCCGGAAGTGAGATATCCTACAGCTCTACCCTTTATGACGCCCACGGAAACATGCTCGGGGACGTCACCGATGATACTACATGGTCAATAGAGACGGAAGCAGGAGGTTCATGGGTTGGAAATGTTTACACGGCCCAATTCGCAGGCCTTTGGGAGGTGACAGGAGTCCATGATGAGATCACGGGCTTAGCCACGTTGACCGTCGTTCCCGGACCTATGGATAAAATATCCATCTCTCCATCCACTTCGACCATCACAGCGGGCACCTCTAGGACCTTCACCGCAGAAGGCCAGGACGAATTCGGTAATCCCGTAGGGGATGTTACAGCCGATACCGAATGGTCCATCCATGAGGATGCTGGAGGTTCGTGGGATGGGAACCGATACACGTCCGAGTTCGCAGGCCTTTGGGAGGTGACCGGCACCTACTCCGGGATAGAGGGGACGGGAACCTTATCCGTTAACCCGGGAACCACAAACCGGGTCACCATCTCACCCTCGGGGACACAGGTCGTGGCAGCCGGCACGAACCTGCAGTTCCATGCCCAGGCCCTGGATGCTCACGATAATCTGATAACCGATTCTCCGGAAGACTTTATGTGGACGAATGCTGCGGAAGGCGTATTCAACCGTGAGGTACCGGGTGATTACAACGTGAGGGCTTCCTACGACGGGAGGAC
>SLLU01000080.1 GCA_007133925.1 Candidatus Halarchaeoplasma halalkaliphilum
GGAGATGTCCATGGTTGTGTGCGTATCACAGCTGGGACAGTAGTCCTTGATCTTTCTAGGTATTTTCATGTCGATTCGCCTCACTATAGGCATGGGCTATTAAAACATTACTCCTGTTTTGATCTCCAAAAAACAGTACCCAGGGATAAAAAAGAGAAAGACGGGCCCGTAACACCGATGGGATGGTTATTATTTTCATACTCGTATGCCAAAGACAACTTTGATTAAATAGCAAAACGGTTAAGTAGTAGATATTTGCTTATAAACTAACTGAAATAATGAATAAATGATGGGTCAATCTATCCGTAATCCCATATTTGAGGTTTCGAATTGATCTCTCACAAGCGGCAGGTTGGAATAAGATGAGGCTTACAGTCAACTTGAAAAGTAACGTTCCCACCCCATCGATGGTGGTGATGGTAGTCCTCATTCTCTTCTTTTCTTCCCTGGGTTTTCAAATCACATCTACACAGGCCCAGGAATCACCATCTGACCTGGTGGTGGACGCCAACGACGAGGTCACGATCCACGGAGCCACCTATGGTCTTAAAGGATCGATATGGATAGGGGAAGGAGGAACCCTCAATATCGTAGACTCCACTTTTACAGTTTTCCAGGATCATAATCGGCAATTCGAGATATACGTCTCCAGTGGGGGTCGTTTGATAATGGAGGACTCGACCATGAGATCCTCCCGTGCTCTTGATATCTACTTTGAAGAGAACTCGGAGATCACGATTGAAGGGTCAGGGATGAACATCCCTGGAAAACTTCAGGGTTATCCGCACACAGTCATCATAGTAGAAAGTGATCTGACCCTCAGCGACGTTAATCTCGTCTCTCAATACATGAACATCTCAGAAAGTACCTTAAAAGCTACGGGGATCACCCTGTCCTCCCAGGAGGGGATATTCAGGGAATCCATACTGGACGGGACTGTCACCTTTCACGGAACCGGGGACGTATCTTTCATGGGCTCCGGGGCAAGGGAGGTATCTGTCAGGGATTCCACCGTTTTGGAGATATACAGTAAACTTATACTGGAAGCTGTTGACGATGGTGGTGTACCTGTTGGGGATGCCCACCTTGAGGTACTGCGATATCACACCGGTGTTACCGTAGTGGATGACCATACCGATACACAGGGTGCATGGGAAGGGTTCGTGCATACGGAAACCATAAGGGAAGTGGAATCCCACTTCATGGGTAACCTTGACATCCGGATGGACTATGGGTCTTCATTCGTCCGAAAAAGCATCTCATTATCCCCTCTGGGCAACGAGGATGTACCCCTGAGTCAAGTGATAAAAGGGGTAAAACATACACTGGTGTTCCCGGAGGTTATTGAACCATCCTCGTATTACAGTACATCACCCAATGATCTCTATCTGGACAATACGGCCAAGATGACCGTGCGTTCATATCCTACGGAAGGTATACACAATTTTGTGAACCAGGGAAACGTTATCCTATCAGGAGCATCCGTTCTGACCGTGAGTGCGGATTCCAGCTTGAAAATACTCCAGGGGCATAAGAATTACAGGGTCGAGATCAGGGATGAGGCTTCACTGGTGATCCAAGAGGGGGCTTCCCTGGTGAGTGATAAACCCTTGAATGTTTATGTTTACGACTCCGGTTCTCTAATATTCAGGGGAGGAGAAACAACCCTGAACATGTTGCATTCCAACCATGGCTCCACCGTGGATCTTTGGGATGCGAATATACAGGTTGATCGCATGGACATAGGAGGTTCTGAATTCATCCTTAGGGACTCTTCCGTGAGTGCCGGGAGGATGGAGATCCAGGCGGATCATGTGTCCATCACTGGCAGCCAGCACAAGACCGGAGAAGATGTATATGTTCATTCTTCTAACATCAGCATCCAGGATTCCAACTTTGACAAGGCACTCTACCTTGGCGGTGTTCCTATGGTGGAGATAACGGATGTTCGTGCTCCTGCTTTGTTTGCTCAGCCGGGAACGGTTATACAGAGCTGGCGTACCCTTGATATCCGTATTCTGAACTCCCACGATAGGTACGTCCCTTCTTCAACGGTGAGGGTATATGCTGTTACCGGTCTCAGTGAGGACCTGCTCCTGGAAGAGTTCGTTCACGATGGCCGGGTAAGCATCCCCTTAATATCAGAGGTCATAACTGAAGATGATGTACTCTTCCAAGGCAACTATGTGTTGAGGGGTGAAAAGGTGATCAACGGAGATGCGGTTTACAGCGAAGAGACCCGTGTAGGCCTTTATGAACGCACCCACGTGGTTTTAAGGTATTGGCAAACCTTTCCTTACAACCTGGTACTGGACATAGAGGTGGATAAAACACAGATGGAACCGGACGAGGATTTTGTGATCAGTGGAGTGGTTTATTACGACCTGGAGGACCTTGAGGTGAGTCATGCCGAAGTTCACGTTTCCATAAAAGGCGTTCCAGAGCGAACCTGGCACACGGGAACCGATGAACGCGGTAGGTTCACCGTGAACGCCAGTGCTCCCTCTGAAACCGGTAGGTTCACATTGATAGTTGAGGTGTACGAAAGTACCATGGAGATGGATGCGGAAAAGGAATTCCTGCTGGATGTGGGAGAAGCCACCCAGAGACAGGGTTTAAGAGAATTCATGTTCGAAACCACCGTAGGTAAGGCCATAACAGTGTTCATCATAATGGTCCTGGTGGCAGCGGCCTATGCCGTAATAATGATACCCGGAGGAAAAACTTTAAGACCGGACCCGTCGTCATCCAAAGAGTTGGTAAAGTGGGCGGAAGAGGTCCTGGATAAGAGGTAAAACTATGGCGGCGAAGGAGGATATAATTAAAAAATTAACGCAAATTTCCGGGGTGGGTGACAAACATGCTGAACTACTGTACAACAATGGAATAAACACCCCGGAAGATGTGATCGAAAAAGGTCTTTCCGGCCTGGCATCCATACCTCAAATTGATTTTTTAAGTGCCAAAAAGATCTTGGATGGTGCAAAAAAATTCCGGGACAGTGCAGAGGAACCTATAGAGGAACCGGACATGGACATATCACTGGACATGGAGGACATCGACGAGTCTCTGGGTATGGATATGGAAGACCTCGACGATTCTCTGGGTATAGATATAGAAGAGTCCCCGGAGGAAAACGAGGAAGAAATGGAAGATGATTCCTTCGACGATGAAATGGAAGACCTCATACGGTCGATAGACGACCTTGAGGACGAAGAAGACATTGAAGATCATGTACCCGAGACCTTTGAGGATGAGTTGGAGGAAGAGATAGCCGAGACCTTTGAGGATGAGTTGGAGGAAGAGATAGCCGATAACTTCGAGGACGAGTTGGAGGAAGAGATAGCAGAAACCTTCGAGGGCGAGTTAGAGGAAGAGATACCCGAGCCTCTCGAGGATGAGTTGGAAGAGGACATGGGCTCTATGGATGAACTGGAAAGCCAGTTGGAGTCCTTTGACGATTTGCCCGGGGACGTGGAACCCTCTTCACCCGTTGAGGACGATTATGACCTGGCATCGGACCTTGAAAGCATACTGCCGGACCTCAGTGGAGCCGATATGGAACCGGACATGGAGACTGCAAGGGAAATAGACAAATGGTTGGAAACCGAGGTCGGCATAGATCAGCATATAGGCGAGGAATCCGTTTGCGGAGTTTGTAATGACGTTGTATCCATATATGATTCGAGGTGTGACACATGCGGAGTGGAGTTCGCCCTGGGTGAGGTACGCTGTGGTCACTGCGGTGCTACCATAAACGCGGAATTGATGAGTTGCCCCCATTGCGATAATGCACTGGTGGATGAGAAAACAGTTTGTCCTCTATGCAATGGCATCGTGTATGCATCCGAGAGGATCTGTCCTTTCTGCAGCGCGGAATTCGACGAAGACAGGGTGAGATGCAGTGAATGCAAGACCACGGTAGGTATAGATGCAGTTGTATGCACTAATTGTGATACCATCCTCAGGCAGAAGATATTGGAAGACAGCAGTACCACTGGCCGAGGCGGACCAATGAGCGTTCAGGCAGACGAAACCAGTGTTGACATCAAAAAAATTGAACTGCAGATAGATTCAAGATATCAACGGGAGGATGGTGATGTGCTGACAGTGGGCGAAAGGAGAGATGCTGGCAGGGTGTTGTTTCCCTTCCCTGCCGTAGTGGGCCAGGAAAAGATGAAGCGTGCCCTGATACTGAATGCCATCAACCCCAGTATAGGAGGGGTTCTCATAGAGGGACACAGGGGTACCGCAAAATCAGTTGCTGTAAGGGCACTGGCAGAGGTTTTACCCGAGATAATGGTCATAAATGAATGCAGGTTCTCGTGCGATCCCTACGAACCTGATAAGTGGTGCTGGGAGTGCAAGGAGAGGTTCATGGAGGTCACGGACATACCCGTAGAAACCCGACCTATAAAGGTCCTTACACTCCCCTTGAACGCAACTGAAGACAGGGTGGTGGGAACCCTGGATATAGAGAAGATGCTCGTGGAAGGTAAAAAGTCCTTCGAAGAAGGACTGCTGGCGGAAGTGAACCGGGGGATACTCTATGTGGATGAGATAAACCTCCTGGATGATTACATAGTCGATGTCCTGCTGGATGCCGCCGCCATGGGGGTCGTCACCGTGGAAAGGGAAGAGGTGAGCATATCATACCCCTCCAAGTTCATCATCATAGGTAGCATGAATCCCGAGGAGGGAGCCCTTAGACCTCAACTTCTTGATCGTATGGCACTCAACATCAAAGTGACTGGGATACCAGATCCCCATGATAGGATCGAGATCATCCGTAGAACCGAACAGTTCGAGAGGGATCCCTACGAATTCCGTGAAAGATTCAATGAAGATATGGAGGATATGAAGGAAAGGATAATCGCTGCCAAGGATCTGTTGCCTGAAGTTGATATATCCGATGAGCTGGACACCATAATCGCCAGACTCTCCGTTGATTTCGAAGTTGATGGACATCGGGCGGATATCGTGATGAAAAAGGCCGCAAAAACCAATGCGGCTTGGGAAGGAAGAACAGAGGTCAACATCGACGATCTTCTCCTTGCCGCCGAACTCACATTGCCCCACCGTATGCGTAAAGGGCCCCTGGAGCAGAAGGAATTCGACAGAGGCCGTCTAAAACGGCTTATAGACGACTATGCTAAGTAAACAAAACCATTATAAACCAATACGAAGATGCAAGGGATGATATATCCTTTGTTTGAAAGGAGTTGATGACCATGGTCAAAGAACATAAATGCCCTGAATGTGGCGCGACGATTGGTGAAGATGATATAGACTGTCCTGAATGCGGATACCTGATCCTTGAGATACTGGAGGACTTTCAAGAAGAACAACCAGTGGTCGAAGAGGCCCCTGTGAATACCGGAGAGACCCTTGGGTCCCTTGGGGAGATGATAGAGACCAAAGTGTTCAATACGGTGAAGGAGCGGGAGGTCAAATTGAGGGAGGCCATGAACCGTAGCTTTGAGGAACAGCAGCGGAGATGGAGGGAGCAAACGGAAAAGGTGGTCGAACGTCTCCGTGAAAAGCAGGATAAGGAAAGGAAGGATTTCCTTGAAAAGTTGGACAACCTGCAGAAGATGAAGGACGACCTCCGGAAGGAGTTGGAGCAGGATAAAAGGAACCTGGGTGCCAAGTTGGAGGATAAGCAGAAGGCGATAGATTCTCTGATGGAGAAGCATAACGATGAGATGGAGAGCCTACGTGCGAGCTTCGAAGAGAAGGTACAGGAAGAAAGACAGACCCTTCTCGATGAAAAGGCGGCTCTGGAGAACAGATTTATCGAGGAAAAAAGATCCCTGGAGCAGCATCTGGAGGAGTTGAGGAAAAGGATCGGTAGCATCAAGGATGAGGAATCCGAAAAGAGGGATGCACTCCTGGAGAAATTAGAAGAAGAGAAGGGGATAATCCAGAACAAGTTCCAAACTGAGAAAGCAGAACTGGAGCAGCGGCTAAGGGATATGGAAAACAAAATCCAGGCCGTTAGGGAAGAGGAATCGAAAAAGAGGGAAGAGATACTCCTTCAACATGAGGAGGAGAAGAAAAAACTGGAAAAGGAATTCGAGAACAAAGCCAAGAAACTGGAAGATGAACTTGACCAGGCAAAGACAGAATTTTCGGAAGAAAGAAAACAGTGGGATTCCCGTCTAACTGAGGAAAAGGAACTCATGGAAAGGCATTTCAACCAGGAAAAGGAGGATATGAAGAGCCTGTTCCAAGAGGAGATCACTCTTCTGAAGGACCTTCTGGAAAAGGAAAGGACTGTGAAGATAATGGAAGCAGGTTCTGAGGACGAAACCGCTCTTAGAGCACTGGAGAAAAAATTGATGGGGCCTGTATATCCCTTCCCGGCCATAGTGGGACAGGAGAGGATGAAGAGGAGCCTCATACTGAATGCCATAAACCCGAATATCGAAGGAGTTCTCCTCTGGGGTGAAAATGGAACCGCAAAGAAGACTGCCATATTCGGTCTGGCAGAACTCCTTTCTGACATCGAGGAGGGTGTTGACCCGGACACCGCAAGACTGTGGGATGACCCCCAGCGCTACTCCATGGGGAATTTGGCCAGCACCTCGGCCAACGTGTCATATCTTTTCGATGATGTACTCATGAACGGGGCGTTGTGTACAAAAATGGTAAAGGACGACGGGGAGAGCAGGATCATAGTTGTGAAGGAGATACCTGAAAAGGACAAAAAGCTCCTGAGTTACATAGACTCCTTCAACCTCCATGTGAAGATTGAACCTTCTCATGACATAGACCGAAGGATGGAGGTCGTCAGAAGGCACAAGGAATTCAGGGACGACCCACACGCTTTCCATGACCGGTATGATGAAGAGATCAAAAGACTCAGGGACCGGATAGTCCAGACACGTCAGATACTACCTTCGGTGACTATACATTCCAGTCAGAGGGCGACCATATCCAAGGTCTGTGCGCACAATGACCTCCCATCGGGTATGGACATAATAATCGAAGAGATTTCCCGCACTATCACCGCCTACGACGGAAGAGATGACGTTATGGATGAGGATATCCAGGAGGCCCTGGACCTTGCCCTGGTCCACAGGGTGACCGGTGATCTGTAGGTACATGATAATTTAAGCTCATGCCAGAGGAAAGCGCCCGCATCAAAAGGATCAGGAAAAAGCTTCCTAGGAAATACGGCTGTCAGATATATGAGAGGGATTTCAATCTTGCCATCAGATTCCCTAAGTTCAAAGTCAGCGACATAGACGATGAAGATATAATCCTTGCCCGGGAATCCCTTGAGGTCACCGGTATTCAGGAGATAAGCGAGAAGACCGTATCGGCCTATATCCTGGCGGATTCCGACTCCCTGGAAGTTGAGATAGAGCTGTTCATAGAGGCGGTGGAACAGGGTAAGGCGGGCCCGATACTGAGTTCTTTGGTACGTGAGGAATCTCAAAAGAGGGACACTATAGACAAACAGGTCAGGAACATAGTGGACAATCTTTCCAAGATGAAGACCACTAAAGAACTCAAGACTTCATCAAGCGGCGGTGCAAAGGTTAAGAGTAGTTATGTTCTGGGGGGAAGAGGACGGGTCGTAAGGTACATACCGGCTAGACAGGATGTTTCATTTGGAAACGTGGCGGTGATCCCGACCATACGGAAGGCCATAATGAGTGGAAGTTTTGATACCGTGTCGGGCTTGAGAATAAAAACCCACCATCTTCAGGAAAAGGTATATCGATCCCGTACCAGGACCAACATATGTCTTGTCATAGACACAAGTTTTCTACCGGACGATAACCAGGCCATAGCTACCATGGAATGGCTGATCAAGGTAATAATGGCCATAACCTACGAAAAAAGGGGTTATGTGGGCCTTGTTTCATTTTCCGGGGACCGGGCAAGGATGGAAAGTCCCTTCACCACCGATGTCGATAAAGGCGGAGAGGTTTTCACCAGAATGAAATTTGGGGGTCTAACTCCCCTGGCATCTGGGTTGAAGACCGGGTTCGAGATGCTCGAAAGACAGAGGGGAGATCGTGAAGATGTTATATCGATCATGATCCTGATCGCCAGGGGAAAGGCAAACGTACCCCTTTTCCCCGGAGGTTTCATCAGGAGGGAATTGATTTACTATGCGAAAATGGTGAACGCCTCGGGGGTGAGGCCGCTGGTAATCCATATAGGTGATGAGGAGGAAAATCTGATCAAGGAATTGTCCTTCAGGGCGGGGGCAAGGTATTACCATCCGCCGTTGCTGAACAAAAAACTCACCGCCGCTTCAGATTTCCTAAAAATAGTGGACTCACAGAAAAGAACGGACATGATCGATGTGGGAAAGCGCTTCTTGGAAAGTCTGGATAATTAGAGTATGCCGAACAGTGACATGAGAAGAACTATTATCAACCCTATTATGAACACCAGGGAGCCCACACGAGTTATGAGGGAGTAATCCGTCCCCGATACAACGGGTTCCACTTCCGTAGTGGTTTCCACAATCGGGGAAACCTCTTCGTCCTGCTGAACTTCGCTGATATCAGTGTGCTTTATGTTCTTGATCTTGTCCTGAAGTTCCTCCTTTTCCTGCCGGAGGTCTGCTATTCGGTTCTTCAAGAATTCCAACACTTTTTCGTTGTCCCGGTTCTCCTTGGCCATCTGGGTGAGGTCATCAATATCCGCGTTTATACGCCGGAGTCTGTCTTTGATATACCCTTCCGCAACCTGAATCTGCTTTTCTGCAAGGTTCTTTTCAAGCTTTAGTATGCGTATCTTCTTTATCCTTTCCCCTTCTGAAATTCTGCGATCGACCGCAGTTTCTTTGTTATCATTGGGTGTCATGTTCGGCATATCTTCAATTGCATTTACGTCTATAAAAGGTATTCGCTCATATTTGGAAATCAGGTCCTCGATTTTTGAAAGATTTATCTCGATTATCTTGAGTTTCCTGTTGATATTCACTATGTTCTTCGCGTATTCCCTTCTACCGATATCTCCAGGGCTTCTCCCAGCGAGAGCATTCATCTCGTCTTCAAGGGTCGTTGCCTGCTTTTCCAGAGATTCCTTTTTCTTTAACAGACGGGAGAATGTCGTGTTCGCCTGGGATACCAGGGTGGCGTATTCGCTGTTGGAAGAAATATCTGATGAAACGTAAAGGTCAGGGTCCTTGGCCCGGAGGGCAGTTAGGGATGCAAGGACCTTTGCACCATCGCTGTACCACGGAGGTTTGTAAATGTATCCCCCATCGCCCTTGATAAGGTCTTCGGATGAAAAACCCATCTCCACACCCATGCAGTCCACGATATACTGATCGTCCTCCCTGCGGAGTACATTTCCCAAAAAGTCCCCGTTTTCTTGGAGATAGACCGGAGTACCCTTTGCCCTTTCTTCCGAGAATAAAATTCCTTTGATAGACTCTATCACTGAACTCATGTCCTTTTAGCTCATGGTATTACCATTTTAAATAGGTTTTGCATATCCAATGCTAGTATGGTATCCTCATGTTCACTCGGGGATATGTCCTTCCGCCATCATCCTCTGGAACGACTCCTCATCCAGTATCCTGGTACCCTGCTTTTTTGCCTTATCCAATTTGGAACCCGGATTTTCTCCAATTATCAAAAAATCCGTTGAACCACTTATGCTCGAAGTTACCCTACCACCGTGTTTCTCTATGAACTCTGCGGCTTGATCCCTGGTGAATCCTTCCAGGGCTCCGGTGAGTACGAATTTTTTTCCTTCCAGGAACCGCTCCCCTTCTTGCATCTCCGCTTCCATCTTCACGCCTGCCTGCCTCAAACGTTCTATCATCTTCCTGTTACGCTCATCTTCCAAGAAGGAAACGATGCTTTCGGCTATCTTGGGCCCTATCTCATGGATCTCTTCCAGTTCGCTTTTGTCAGCTTCCATGATACGCTCCATTGTACCGTAATTTTCCGCCAGTATCTGGGCGGCTCTTTTGCCTACGTGCTTGATACCAAGACCCTGGATAACCCTGGCCAGCCCTTGTTCTTTGCTATCTTCAATGGCCTTGAGTGTATTTCTTGTGGATTTGTCCGCCATCCTCTCTACTGAGACCAGCTGGATCTTACCCAACCGGTAAATGTCGGCGATACTCTTCACCGCACCCTTATCCACCAGCTTACCTAAAAGCTTGGGGCCCAGACCCTCTATGTCCATGGCATCCCTGGAACCCCAGTACTCGAGACGTTCTTTCAACTGTGCAGGGCACTGGGCGTTAACGCATCTCCTAGCCACTTCTTCTTCCAGCCTCGCCGCCTTGGAGCCGCACACAGGGCACTCCCGGGGCATCTCGAACTTTTTCTGTGTACCGTCCCTTTTTTCCGTTACGACCTTGACAACCTGGGGTATTATCTCGCCGGCCTTCTCCACAAGCACGGTATCACCCACCCGTACGTCCTTCCGCTGGATCTCATCCTCGTTGTGCAGTGATGCCCGGGAAACTGTGCTTCCAGATAGTTGGATGGGCTCGAGTATGGCCACTGGTGTTAACTTTCCGGTTCGACCCACCTGCACCTCTATCTTTTTTATCAACGTTGTCTTTCGTACCGCCGGATACTTGTAGGCCATAGCCCAACGTGGGTGTTTAGAGGTGGCACCAAGCTTTTCCTGCTGTTCCAGGTCGTTCACCTTGATAACGATCCCGTCGATCTCATAGTTCAGTTCGTTCTTTTTGCTTTCCCAGTGATCGATGTAGCCTAATGCCTCTTCTATACCGGATACCTTGGCAGTATTCTCACTGACCCTGAATCCCGCCCTTTTCAATTCCTTGATGCATTCCCAATGGGTCTTCAATTCCACACCTGGATGATGGCTAAGATGGTAAACAAATATATCCAGGGGGCGCTGGGCCACCACTTTGGGGTCCTTTTGCCTTACAGTGCCGGCAGCGGCATTCCTGGGATTGGCAAATGGTTCTTCGCCTTCTTTCAGCCGTTCTTCGTTCATGGCGTTGAACTCGTCCCTGGGCATGTACACCTCGCCCCTAGCTTCTATGTTGCTCAGAACGGTTTCATCGGTCAGTTTCAACGGTATACTGTGTATGGTTTTGAGATTGGCCGTTATATCCTCACCCTTTATACCGTCTCCTCTGGTAGCCCCTCTTTGCAGTACTTTGTTTTCGTAGAGCAGTGCCACGCCGAGGCCGTCCATCTTCAACTCCATCACATATTCAACATCCTCCGTCCCCAAACCCTTACAAACACGCTGGTGGAACTCCCTCAATTCCTCATGGTTGTACGTATTATCCAGGCTCAACATGGGTATTTTGTGTTCCACTGCTTGAAATTGTTCTGTATCCATGGGAGCTACTCGTTGGGTGGGGGAATCCGGGGTGATCAAATGGGGATACCTTTCCTCAAGTTCTTTCAGTTCCTTCACCAACATATCGTATTCGTGATCGCTTATCTCCGGATGATCTTCCACGTAGTATTTTCGGTCGTGATACCGTATCTCTTTTCTGAGCTTTGCGATCCTTTCTTCTGCTGATTCAACCATTTTTACGCCCCTCCAGGAATTTCTTCAACCGTTCGAAGGAATATGTATTGATCACGTCCTCACTCTCCAACCATGCCCGTCTGGCAACGCCTACACCGTACTTCATGAACCCCAGGTGCTGGATATCGTGGGCATCTGTACCTATCGATATCTTTGCACCTGCCTCCATGGCCTGTCGCGAGTTCAGGGTGTCCAGATCTAGACGTACCGGGGAGGCATTGATCTCCATGGCCACGTTGTGGTCCACAGCTGCGCCTATGATCTCGTTCAAGTTCACCGCATAGGGTTCCCGTTCTCCTATCTTTCTGCCGGTGGGGTGGGCAAATATATCTATGATACCGGTGCTGAAGGCATCCTTTATTCGAGAGGTTTGTTCATTCGCATCCATGGCAAAGTTGGAGTGCACCGCTCCCAGAACTATGTCCAGATCTTCCAGAACATCGATGTCCATGTCCAGGCTACCGTCCTTCTTTATGTCTACCTCTATGCCGTTTAGTATTTTGACATCGGTCTTTTCCCGTACATGCTCGATCTCTTCCATACGCTCTTCCAACTCCTTTGCCGTTAGTCCGTTAGCGATGGTAAGGCCCTGGGAATGGTCGGTTATTGCAATATACCCGTAGCCCATGTTCTCCGCCTCACGTACCATCTCCTCTATGGTGTTCCGACCGTCACTCCAGTTGGAGTGCATCTGTAGATCTCCCTTGATGTCTTTCATGGTCAAGAGCTCAGGCAATTTCCCTTCAAGGGCTGCATCTATCTCTCCGTGGTCCTCCCTCAGCTCCGGTGGGATCCACGCCATACCCAGGGTTTCGTAGATTACTTCTTCTGTCTCCCCGGCTATCCTTTCTTCGGAGTCCTTGTGAAAAAGGCCGTATTCATTGAGCTTGTAGCCCTTGTCTATGGCGTACTGCCTTAACCGTACGTTGTGTTCCTTGGAACCGGTGAAGTACTGGAGTGCTGCCCCGAAGCTTTTCCCATCCACCACTCGCACGTCGGCTTGGATACCACCTATGAGACGCACACTGGTCTTTGTTTCACCCCTGGCCAGGACTTCCTCCACATTGGGAAAATCAACCAAGGAATCCATTATCGCCTGGCCATCTCCCGTGGCAAGTATGTCTATATCACCGATGGTTTCCTGCCATCTCCTTAGACTTCCACAGGTCTCTATCTTATCCGCATGTTCCCGGACATACTGTATGATCTCCTCTGCCAGGGGTATCATCTCGTGCATCAGATGCCTGCCGGATACCGCTTCCAGCATCTCTATGCCCTTGAGTATCTTTTCCTCCGTTCTCTCCCCGAAACCCTTCAGTTTGGCTATTTCACCTTTTTCCGCTTTATCTCTCAACCCTTCTAGGTCCTCCACACCCAGTTCGTCGTACAGTTTCTTTGCCTTCTTTGGGCCGATATCCGGGACCCGCATAACATCTATGAGACCTTTTGGGATCTCCTCGTAGAGTTTATGGAGGTACTCAAGGTCACCAGTTTCGATTATCTCTATTATCTTGTCCTCGATGGCCCTGCCGATTCCCTCGATATCCTGCAAATTGCCTTCTTCGTAATAGTCCAACAGATCCTCCTTCATGGACTCTATCTTCCTGGCTGCACGGGTATATGCCCTTGGTTTGAAGGCGACCCCCTGGAGTTCAAGAAGGTCCCCTATCTCGTAAAGTATGTTGGCGATCTTTTTGTTTATCAAGTGAACCTACCTCGCTGCGAAATGAACTTTTCATGGTCATTTTCTGGTTGCATGTTAGTCTTTCGATGAAGCTCAAAGGGTTATTAAAGAGATTTTGGTCTTACATCTCTTCAGGATACGAGTCATAAACTATTTACCAATGTAGGGGGTGGCGGTAACACCAAATGGTGGAGATATATGACCGCAAAACCGGATTTGACCCAGATGATGACCAAGGCCTTCAAGGAAGGTAAGGGCAGTCTTAACCTCTCCGGGAAAATGATGGGCGAATTACCCGTTGAGATAGGCGGCTTACGAGGACTGCATGAACTTTATCTTTCCGAAAACGAACTTGAAACACTCCCCAACGAGATATCCTTGCTCACTGACCTCAAGGTTCTGGACTGCAGCATGAATAGATTCAAAGAGATCCCACCGGGTATCTCCAGACTGTCAAAACTTGAAAGAATAGACTTCTCAGACAATGAGCTCGTCGGACTCCCTGCATACATGGACAAGCTCATAGATCTCAAGATTCTCTCGCTATCCGGGAACGGGTTGAGAACTCTTCATCCCAACATATGCAAGCTAAAAAATCTGGGGGTACTCGTACTGTCTGGTAATGAATTGAAGGAACTGCCCCAGGGTATCACAGACCTTCGTGGCTTGATCAAACTGGACCTGTCTTACAACGCATTGGAGGAACTACCGCGGAACCTGGATAAATTCACAAACTTAAAATCACTGGTCCTTTCATCCAACCAACTTCTAAAATTTCCCAGGGAGGTCCTCAAGATATCAAACCTGGAGGAACTCTATCTAACGGACAACGACGTAGGAAAGATACCAAGTGAGATCAGCGAATTGAAAAACCTAAAAAATCTTTATCTCAAGAACACCGGTCTGAAGGAGATACCTCCCGAAATCTGTGAGTTGAAGAACCTGAGATTACTGGTTCTGTCTGATAATCTGTTAAGGACCATACCCCCTGAGATATGCGGGATGAAAAATCTGAAATGGCTGTATCTCGCTGGAAACACGGAACTGGTCCTGGATAACGAGACCATCGAGGGGCTGGCTGCCATGGACAAGCTAATATTAAAACTCCCTTGAAGTCAGGTATCTTTCTTTTTGAATGTTTTCAGGGGTTTTTCAGATACATTAGGAGTTGACTCGTCGGGAAGTTTGTAATCCGTTTCCTCGTCATAATCGAAATCCGTCTCAACCAGTTCTTCTTCCGTTTCCTTTTGGACAGGGTCTTCTCCATCCCTGGTTAACCATAGCACCAGGATCATTACAGCGATTATCAAAAGGATTATCAACCACCAGTATTCGGAGACAAAACTCGGTTCGGATGGCTCTCCATTTTCTGGATCCACCGGTTCGTCGGGCTCCTCCGGGCTAACCGTTACCGTTACCGAATCTTCGCTATCTTCACACCATATCACCAGGACATATGTTCCCTGGGACCCGGATATCCATGTGAAGGTGTCCGTGTGTTCTTGACCGGGCTCCAGGGTGATACCCAAATGAACGTCCATCTCCATACCTTCGTGTAAAAATTTTATATCTTGGGTGCCCGGCTCATCTCCCGTATTGACCACATTGTATGTGATGGATACCTCTTCTCCTTCATCGACTTCCCTGTCAAAGTAGGTGATCTCTATACGGAACCAGGGGCCCGATGGTAACGGTTCCACTGTTATACTTTTCGAATCGCGGTGATCGTCACTTGATACCATTAAGGTAAAGTTCCCTTCTTCTACCGGACTCCATGTGAAGGCGTCCGTGTGCTCTTCATCCACATCTAGGGTTATCCCGTTGTGGGTCCCTTCCAGAACACCATCCACCATGAAAACCAAGTCCTGTGTCCCTTCCGACTCACCGATGTTCTTCACGGTGTAATCCACCGTCACGGTATCGCCCACGGAGACCTGTTCGTCGTAGGATGTGATGGTCACTCTGAAGAATGGCACGTCATCCGGTAGGGAGTTGACTGTTACTGAAACAGTACTCGACGAGACTCCCTCGTATGATGCGCCCACAGTGTAGTTTCCTGGTTCACTCTCGCCGAACAGACCTCCCGTACCCGCCCCGCTCCATGTGAAGTCCCCATCATCGTCGGTTATCAGGTTCCCGAAGGCATCGTAGGCAGAAGCCGAGAAGTCTATGCTATCTCCTGAAATTATGGTCTGAGATGTATCGGGACTTATCACCACGGAATCCACTGGGCCCGGCTCTACTGTAACTGTTGTTACGGGTGATGTTTCGCTGCCGTAGGTTGCTGTCACATCATAAGTTCCAACGGTCTCCTCGTTGAACACTCCACTGGTATCCGTTCCGCCCCATGTGAAATCCCCTGACGAGTCAGTTATAAGATTTCCGAAGGAGTCGTAGGCAGAAGCCGAGAACGTCAGGTCAATACCTGCGGATATGGTCAGGTCTTGGGAGGGCGTAATGTCCACGGTATCGACAACACCCGGGCTCACGGTGAGAACGGAGTTGTTAACCTGTCCTTGGTATGAACCGGTGACCATCCATTCCCCTGCGATCTCCGGAGTGTATGTGTTATCGTTCCACGAACCACCCGCCCCGCTCTCCGCATGCCATTCCGTTTCAGCGCTCACGTCACCCATTTCGTTGCCGTATA
>SLLU01000063.1 GCA_007133925.1 Candidatus Halarchaeoplasma halalkaliphilum
GAGGAAACCCTCTCTGTGCTTTTGATAGGTCTCAAGGAACATCCCCCCATGGGCCTGAACTGCCGGGCATGTGGCTTCAATGATTGTGAGGAGTTCAAAAAGGCATCCGGGGACGGTATCTTCCACGGACCCAACTGTACATACCGATTGTTGGACATGGGCATGTCAGTGGGCAGCGCTCTGGACACAGCCAACCTTCATCACGTCAAGGCATCCCTCATGATCAAGGCCGGTCTGGCTGCCAAGAACATAGGTCTTTCAACGGCCAATATATGCATGGCTATACCCATCATGCTCCCTCAGGACATACCTTACCTCTGATATCACCCAGGTGGGTACCGTCAAGGAGATAGATATTTTCTTCCAGTATGGCAGTGTCCCTGAAGAAGGGTCCCAGGTACCCTTCCTCGTTTATGTTAACTCCACCAAGAAGGGGGTTGAATGCTGGCATCACTATCACATACCCCTCTCCTTCATCCCCGGAGTATCGGATACGAGACCAGCAGTGGAACTTGTTTCGCTTACCCAACCGGTCTGTCAGGACCACAGCAGGGTGAGAATGGGCGGTAACCAGCACATCCGAGTTCAGCACCTCTTTTGATGGTCTGGCATGTCCATGGAAGTAACCGACCCCATCCCTGGAGTATCCCCTTGCATCGTGTATGAACACCTCTCCTGGAAGGTGTTCCTCCACACCCCCGTCGTGGTTGCCCCGGATCACATGGATCTCGTCCGTAACCCTCAACCATCGGTCAATGACCCCGGGTATCTCCCTGTACTCCTGCCATGTGGCCTGGGGTATGTTGTGTTTTAGATCTCCGTTGATTATGAGGCAGCTCGTCTCATGTTCCACCAGCATGTCCTTTATATCCCCGACCATCCCCGGGGTACCGGAGCTCACGAAGATCCCCTTCTTTTTCAACTCCTCCTCCAAGCCGATATGGAGATCGCAGACCACCAGTGTGGAATCCTTAAGCAGTGCCCTTTTGTTCCACAGGGGTTGGGGTGTTTCCATGGGATCCTTACAGGTGGGCAAGGTATTTTTTAATTTCCCAATCCGTCACCTGCTGTCTGTACTCGTTCCATTCCTTCCTTTTCACATGAAGGAAATGTTTCTTCACATGTTCTCCCAGGGCTTTGTCCATGAAATCGCTCTCCTCTATGTACGTTAGGGCATGTCCCAGGTTTCCAGGCAGGGGCTCTATGTTGTTCGCTTCCCTCTCTTCCACGCTCATGGAAAAGATATCCTTGTCCACAGGTGGTCCGGGGTCTATACGGTTCTCCAAACCGTCCAGTCCGGATGCAAGTAGTACTGCGAATTGAAGGTAAGGATTTCCGGCGGGGTCAGGGTTCCTCACCTCAAGCCTTGTCCCCTTTCCCCTTCCCGCGGGGATCCTTGCCAGGGCACTCCTGTTCAGGTATGCCCACGAAACATAGACCGGAGCCTCGTATCCCGGTACCAGCCGCTTGTAGGAGTTGACCCAGGAAGCCAGTATGCCGCAGGTTTCCTTGGCATGCTTCAAAACACCCCCAGTGTAATGCCTAAATGTATCGCTGATACCGTTCTCGTCGTCCGGGTCGTAAAATAGATTGTTTCTTTTACCATCGAAGAGGCTCTGATGTATGTGCATACCGGTACCGTTGACCCCCGTGATGGGCTTGGGCATGAAGGTTGCGTGGAGGGAATTCAGCCTGGCGATGGTCTTTATGCCGTGCTTGAGTGTGAGTATGCGGTCCGCGATCTTCAAAGCATCCCCGTACCTCAGGTCTATCTCGTGCTGCCCCGAGGCCACCTCGTGGTGGGAAGCCTCCACCTCGAACCCCATCTCCTCGAAATCCAGGGTGCACTCCTTGCGCACCTTTTCAGTCCTGTCCAGGGGCATCAGGTCGAAGTATCCTCCCCGGTCATCGGGTATGTTGGTGGGGTCACCGTTCTCATCCAGACGGAAAAGGAAGAACTCGAATTCCGGCCCAACGTTGAAATGATAGCCCTCTTTTTCCGCCCTTTCCAGGGTCCTTTTCAGTATGTACCTGGGACACCCCTCGAATTCCCTACCGTTGGAATCGTATATGTCACAGATCAAGCTCCCGGTCTTCACGTCTGCGTTGCTCCATGGGTAGATCAAAAATGTGCTCAGGTCTGGATAGGCCCTGAGGTCCGACTCATCCACGGTGGCATACCCCATTATGGACGAACCATCGAAAAGGACCCCATCTTCTATGGCATGTGAAAGATGGGATGCCGGGATGGAAACAGTTTTGACCATCCCCTGTATGTCCATGAACTGGAGCTCTACAAATTTCACTTTCTCGTTTCTGATCCTGACCATTATTTCCTGTGCGAGTTTTTCTCTCTGCATACAAACCACAAGTTTTTTTTGGATTTAACAGTATCGGGCGAGGACAAAAAAGGAGAGTATAAAAATGGCAGTTATGAGATTAAAAGAAGGCGTGTATGAAGTGGGAGCAGTGGATTGGGACCGGGAACTGTTCGATGAGCTGATACCACTTCCCGACGGCACCAGCTACAACGCATATCTCGTCCGGGGGCGGGAAAAGGTCGCTCTGCTGGATACGGTGGACCCGTCCAAGGTATCTGTTTTGATGAACAATCTTGATTCCCTGGGAGTTGATGAGATACACTACGTGATTTCCCATCACTGCGAGCAGGACCACTCGGGTTCCATACCCGCAGTACTGGAGAGATATCCCGGGGCCAAGGTGGTCACAAATCCCAAGTGCAAGGGTATGCTACAGGACCACCTCCATATCCCCGAGGAGAAATTCATGGAAATATCCGACGGTGAGGAGATATCTCTGGGAGGGAAGACCCTCCGTTTCATGTACACCCCATGGGTTCACTGGCCCGAAACCATGGTGACGTATCTTCCGGAAGACAGGATACTTTTCACGTGCGACCTGTTCGGGTCCCACATGGCCACCAGTGACCTTTACATGAGGGACGAGAGAAGGGTGTATCTCGCGGCAAAGCGCTACTACGCAGAGATCATGATGCCTTTCCGGAACCTCATAAAGGAACATATCAAAAAAGTTGAGTCCCTGGGGATCGACCTGATCGCACCGAGCCACGGCCCGGTTTACGATGATCCCGGATTCATACTGGATGCCTACAGGGACTGGACCTCGGACCATGTGAAAAAGGAGGTGATCATACCCTATGTTTCCATGCACGGAAGCACGGAAGCCATGGTTCAGCATCTCGTGGACACTCTCATGGCGAAGGGGGTGAAGGTCACTCCCTACAATCTATCAACCACCGATCTGGGTGATCTGGCATCATCCCTGGTGGATGCCGCTGCCGTGGTCGTAGCCTCGCCCACTGTCCTCACCGGCCCCCACCCCAAGGCGGTGTACGCGACCTATCTGGTCAACGCCCTACGGCCCAAGACCAGGTTCGTTTCCCTGATGGGTTCCTACGGCTGGGGAGGCCGGATGCCCGAGATGATAACTGAGGGGCTGAAGAACATGAAGGTGGATATCATCGAACCGGTGATGATCAAGGGACATCCGAGTACCCAGGATTTTAAGGAGATAGAACGATTGGCAGGGGATCTGGCGGATAAGCTCGAAACCTGCTGAGACTTATCAGATCTCCTTGAGCAGCGCCTCTGTCCGGGTCTCCCAGAGTTCCATACCCATCTTACGGAACTTGCCCCTGGCCTTGAATAGATATCTCTTTCCGCTCACCGCATCACCCGTCTCCAGGTAGGAACGACCGATCTCGAAATACACCCTGGCGAGCTCCATGTGCTTTTTGTTCGCTTCCAGCCGTTCCATGGCAATGGTCAGCACCCTCAGGCTACCGCGAAGATTTCCCTCCTTTCTTAGTATGTCACCCAGTATCCTCAAAAATATCTCATTACCGTATCTCGTCCCCACCTCCCTGGATATCATCATCCCCTCCACGATAGACTTTCTTGCGAGTTTGAACTCATCCATGTCCCCGTAAACCTCTGCCAGGCGGCAGCAATTGATGATGTTCTCGAACATCTCGCTGATATCTTTGAGTGTGTTATGGCTCTCCTTGTAGAGTTCCAAAGCCTCCGGGTGATCTCCCGATTCCTGATGTATATCTCCGTCCAGGGCCTTCATGAGGGCGACCCCCTTTATGTCACCTATCTCCTGGAATATGGCATTGGCCCTGTTCATTTCTGTTCTCGCCCTGTCAAGGTCTCCTCTCAGTATAAGGACGCTGCTTATGATCCCCAGGGTCATGCCAAGCCCCTGCTTGTCACCCATGGCCTTCCTCAGCTCCACACCCTTTTCCTGGTACTCCAGGGCACTGTCCAGGTCACCCATGTCCATCTGGACCAGTCCCAGGTTGTTGTAGGCCATGGCCTCCC
>SLLU01000006.1 GCA_007133925.1 Candidatus Halarchaeoplasma halalkaliphilum
GCCAGGTGAATGCTCTTTGTGTTGGTAACGTCGGTCATGAACCTTAGAGCGGTATGTTCCTTGTTGATCACTATATGGTGAAATAGACCAGCCACATCACTTCCGTATCCTTTTCCCTGGTAATCCGGGTGTATCCTCAATCCTTCCAACCACAGAACACCTCCGGGCTGCCGTGAATACCTGCATACGCCGATTATCTTGTCTCCAAACACCGCCTTATAGAACCCCTCTTCTTTCACCCATTCATCGAAAACCTTGGGTATGTAGTCGTTGCCATCCCATATACCCGAACTCATGGCCTTGATCTCTTCCTTATCTCCGGGTTCAACCTTTTCCAGACGCATACCTTTAACCGTAATATCAGTCCACATCTTAACGTTTACGAAGGAATCGTTACGTTACCGATACTAAATAAAATTCAACAGCAGCAGTAGTGCGATGATCACAACTATGTATCGCATTGAGTCCGGCAGGGAGACCTCTGAAAGTATACCATCGGACCATTCCAGGGGGAGATTCAAAGCCCGACCGCTGAGCAGGTATGCAAATATCACGGTTAACGATAACAGTATCCCCTCCACGCTCAACACGGCGCGGTACGCCATGTGCCATGTGAAACCTGTTGTGAAGGATTCACCCATCAATGCTAATGTGGCAGAATTCACCATGTTGTTCATGAACATCCACGTGGTGAGTCCGCCCACTAAACACATGCCTGACAGTACCACCAGGGGTACCATTATGCTCTCCGTCAGTTTATCCTCCCGGTGTGACTCCGTACCGGATAAACGGAATATCCTGAAAACGGAGAGGGCCGTGAGGAAATGTATGGACAACATTATCAAGTAAAGAACAGGCATATGCCCGGTGGTATCCAGCAGAAAATACCTTCCGTAGAAGCCGTTTAAGGGTGGTAATCCGGCCATGGACAGCAGGCCTATAACGGCTGCCGCGGACAGTATGATGTTGGACCTCAGCAGGGATATCATGCGTATATCTGAGGTACCGTAAAGGTACACCAGTGCGCCCACGGAGAGGAATAGAAGGGTCTTGTACAGAGTGTGGTTGATCAGGTAAAGTATGCCGGCGGATACGGTATCCGGTGTCCACAGGGCAGCCACCATTACTATGGTACCCATGTGACTGATGGTGAGCCAGGCCAGGATCTTCTTCATATCGTAGTATTTCATGGACAGGAGTGCGGCTGTCAAAGCAGTGACGGCCCCTAGGGCCACTATGAGAAAGCGTATCAGCGTGGTATCGAACCCTATCTGAAACAGCTTCAGCATTATGTATGCCCCGGTCTTTACTGTAACGCCAGCCAGGATCGCGGTCATGGGGGTGGGTGCTGATACATGGGCATCGGGAAGCCACGTGTGAAATGGCACTATGGCAACCTTGACCCCTGCGGCTACTAGGAAAAAGGCGAATATGATGTTTTTAACATTTGTAGGCAGGGCGGGTATGGCAATGGACAATGCGTTCATGTCAAGGTATCCTGTGTAGAAGTAAAGCAGCCCTATACCGGTCAGGAACATTACCGAGGCCACACTTCCCATCACCAGATAGTAGTAGCTGGCCCTCAGGGATGCCTTTGTGCCCGTGTATGTGATAAGAACATATGTGGTAAGTATGGTTATCTCAAAGAAAACGAAACGGTTCACTATGTCTCCGGTAAGGAACACTCCGTACAAACCCGTGGTCATGAACAAAAATAGAAAATAGTAATCATCGGGTTTCGGTATGAGTTCTTTTTTTTCTAACGAATACACAAAGGAGCAGATGGTCACTATACCCACCAAAAGGACCATCAGGGACGATAGGCCGTCCAGTACAAGGGATATGCCGAAGGGTCGTGGCCAGCCTCCCATCTCGTAAACCATGGGTCCGCTATCCATCTGGGGTAAAGAAAGGAGTAAAAGCAACACCGGGATCAGGAGACTGAAAAGGGTGATCAGATCCTTGTATGTCTGGGACGGCAGGAACCGATTGGTTATCTTCAGCAGCAACGCGCCTGTGAGAGGAGTGATCACCATGAGCATGGGTGCGTGGTACAGCATGTCAATCCTCACCCCCCATGTACTCGGTGACATCCAGTGTGTTGTACTGCTGATGTAGATGGTACACCAGGGCAAGCCCAAGGGCCGTTGTTGCCAGATCGATCACTATGGCGGTGAGCATAACAGTGTGGGGGATGGGGTCCACCATCTCAGGGGAATGCCCCACGATGGGGGCGCCGCCTCCGGGGATATATCCTATGGAAACGAAAAGTAGTATGAGCCCGCTGCCCATAATCCCCAGGCACATGATCATCTTTATGGAGTTTTTTGTCCGGGTCATACCGTAGAGGCCCACAAGGATGGTCATCAGTCCTATGTTCAGTCCGTTCAGCATTCCTCCACCCCCATACCGAAGAAGTAAACGAACACCGCAACCGTTCCCGCGAACACTTTCAGTGCGATCACGATGTCCAGTACGATGCACATCAGGGGGGTGTCCGGAAGCAGGTTGGAGAAAAGGTAACCTCCCACCAGAAGACCCGTCAGCCCCACTACTAAAAATGTCAGTGCCCCGAAGGTCTCGAACCAGTCTATGTTCTCTGCCAGTCTATGCACTTCCTTGCACCCGTGGGTCACCATTATTAGGATGACACCCGAGGCCAGCAGTATCCCTCCCTGGAATCCGCCACCGGGTGAAAGGAAACCGAAGCTGGCCACGTAGACACCGGAAAGCAGTATGAAGGGCGCCAGGGCACGTCCCGCGGCTTTGACTATGAGCGATGTCATGGCTCCCCCTCCTCGGTAACTATCTTGCCCAGTATGATCACTCCGGCGATAGCTATGTAAAGGACCATGACCTCTCCGAATGTATCGTAGGCCCGGTAATCCAGTAATATGGCCTCCACCAGATTGTCCGCACCAGTTTTTTCCTGATGCTCCTTGTAGTACTCGTCCACCTCCGATATCTCCTTGTCCTCATAGGTCATCTGAAGGCCGTGGAGCAGGAGTACCGCTATCATGAGCACCAATGCCAGGGTGATGAATTCCTTACGCAACTGTATCATCCCCCTTGAGAACACCCACTTTTTTCATGATCGCCAGAAACAGTACCGTGGTTGCGGTGGAGTTCACCACGGCGAAGGTGAGGGCAACGTCGGGAGCACGGTAAAGGTAGGTGAGTATGACCAAAAACGCTGCCGACATGCCCAGGAATATAAGGCATCTTACCAGGTCGTTCTCGAATACCACAAGTATGCACGCGCCCAGGAAGAGCAGCAAGAAAAGCTGTGTGAGCATTCAGTCTCCCTCCCGCCTGTACATCTTGATATCCATGGTGGTCTTGTGCTCTCTTGCTAAAAATTTTGCCCTACCTATGGCATGACCCACTATGGGTGCCGTCACCATAGAAAACAGTATCACCAAAACTATCTTTCCGGAGGTTTCCGTAAATCCTGTCCTCAGCAAAAGACCCAAAAGGATGGCGAGCGAACCCCCTGAAGTGGCCTTGGAGCTGGCGTGAAGTCGCATGTAAGTACCTTCAAATCGTATCATAGCTATGGATGCGAAGAACAATATCACCGTTCCCAGGCACATGAGGAAGAGGGAAATGATGTTCACGATCATTGAAAATCACCCCCCTCCAGATAACGGGCGAAGGCGATGGTACCCACAAAGTCCAAAACCATAAAAGACACCGCGATGTCCATGTAATGCCCCATGCCGGTGTCCACGCTGACCAGTATGAATATAACCGTGACCACCACGCCCACCAGATTCAGTGCCAGAAGGCGGTCGTAAACCGTGGGCCCCATGAACAGTCGGTACGAAGAGAGGAGCACCGCGAATATCAGTATCACCGACAAAAGCATCAATATGCTCACTTGAACAACCCCCGTATCTTTTTGTCCCATCTTTTTATGGTCTTTTCCATGCTCTTCTCAAGATCCTCCTCCACAAGATATGAATAGTGCACGTAGAGTTCGTAGCCGTCCTCCACCTCTTCGGCATCCAGAACGAGGGTCCCCGGTATCATGGTTATCATCATGGATATCAAGGTTACCTCGGAGTCCGATGTGAGGTCCACCTTTACTTTGACAATACCAGGACGCACATTCATGGTCAAAGTCTGGTAGATCATTATAGCGTTGGCGATTATCAAGCTTATAACGATGTCAAATAAAAGTATCACCACGTTCTTCAAAGAAACCAGATATTCCAAAAGGGATGTTTTTTCCCGATGCTCACCCTGTATGACAAAATTGTGAGCGGTGTATGTGACCAAACTGGTGGCTATTA
>SLLU01000156.1 GCA_007133925.1 Candidatus Halarchaeoplasma halalkaliphilum
GGGATGCATCCCCTGGTCAAGCAGATCCCTCCGGGCATGTCATTTTCTATCAAAGCTATCTTAAGGTCTTGATTTCGGTGTAGCAGAGCACTCACTATGTTCATAGCGGAACCGGAACCCACCGCGATCACATGATATTCTTTCATATGTTTTCATATGGTGAACATACTATAACATTCTTTGGTCATAAAGGTTTTAAAACAGTACTCGATAGGGTTGTCATGAAAGAAACACCTTTGTACGATAATTATCCCGAAGCCAGGATGACCGAGTTCGGAGGGTGGAAGATGCCATTGGTGTTTTCCGGTACGAACAAGGAACATGAAGCGGTAAGAAAGAAAGCAGGCGTATTCGACGTATCACACATGGGGGAACTCCTCATAAAGGGAAAGGGTGCCCTGAAGTTCATGTCAGAACACTGTACCATGGATATAACCAAGTCAAAAAATATGCAGCTCAAATATGCACATATACTGAACGAGAAAGGAGGGATCATAGATGATACCATCGTCACCCGATTGGATGACGATTCCTGTTACATAGTACCCAATGCCGGACGTACGGAAGTGATAAAGGAATGGTTGGAAGAACACGGTGGTGAAAAATTCGTTACTGATGTATCCGATGAAACTGTTATGATAGCTCTACAGGGTCCGGAATCCGTCAGGATAATGAAGGAAGTATGTGACGAAGATCTTTCGGATATGGCTTTCTTCACCGCACGTTCCGTGAAGATCAACGATAAGGTCATGAAAGCCTTTGACAAGAAGTGGTCCCTGGGAGATTCCCCTCTGGTACAGAAGAGTGGATATACCGGTGAGGACGGTTTCGAGATAGTACTGCCTTCCGAGTCCGGAAAGGTGTTCTGGGATCAGTTACTTTCTATCAAAAATCCTCCCCTGGCATGCGGACTGGCTGCCAGGGATAGTTTGAGGCTGGAGTTCGGATTCCTTCTCTCTGGCCAGGATTTCGACGAAGAGAGGACTACCATAGAGACGGGATGGGAAAAACATTCCGTGGAATGGAAGCATGATTTCGTGGGCAAGAAGGCTCTAGAGGAGATGAAGGAAAAGGAGCATCAGCTTTTGAAGGGTCTGGTCATGGTCGATAGGGGCATCCCAAGACATGGATACCCCGTATTCTCAGGTAAGAAGAAGATAGGAGTGGTAACCAGCGGGAACCGTTCCCCCATACTCAAAAAAGGGATCGCTTTGGCATATCTGGATCCCGGTTATCATGATGAAGGTACAGAGGTTATGGTGGAGATTAGGGGAAAGCAAAACAAGGCGGAAGTAAAAAACCCTCCCTTTATCTGAGTTCCACACGAAATACAGGGGTCCCCCCCTATCGGAGTGTATAACTATGGAAGAATTCGAGAAATTGATAAAGGCATCCGGTGTGTCAGGATATGAAGACGAGATAAGAAAAACCATAGATGACATGGTGTCAGGACTGGGTGAAACCCGGGTTGACAACATAGGAAATCTCATCCTGGAATTCCCTGGAGAAGGACCTCACATAGCAATAGTTGCCCATATGGACGAGATCGGCATGGTGGTGTCGAACATAGAGGAGAACGGCTTTCTGAGGGTCATGAAGATAGGGGGTGTAAAGGATTCCCTCTTACTGGGCAGGCACGTTACCATACATACATCCAAGGGTCCGGTGAACGGTGTTATCGGTCACAGAGCACCCCATCTCACAACTGACAGCGATAAAAGGGATGAGATCGTTCCCTGGACCTCCACCTACGTTGATGTAGGTGCGTCTTCTAAAGAGGAGGTGAAGGAATTGGGAATAGACGTTCCCGACCCCATAACCTTCATGAAGACTTTGAGGAGACTTCACGGAAAGACCATGGCCGGAAGGGCCATGGACAACCGTATCGGGTGTTACGCCCTTGTACAACTGGCCAGGAGACTGAAGGATTCGGGCCTTCATCTGACCCTTGTTTGGAGTGTTCAGGAAGAGATCGGGCTCAGGGGTGCCAGGGTGGTGGGCAATACACTGAAACCGGATTACGTCATCGCTCTGGATACATACACCACCTCGGATTCACCGGGACTGAAATCATTCTACAAGCCAATAAAGCTGGGCAAGGGTCCCGTGCTCAGGATGGTGGACGTCAGGGCCATATCATCTCCCAAGCTGGTGAGGCACTTCAAGGATATTGCAGAAAAGCACTCCCTCCAGGTGCAGTACGGTGTGACCGGAGGGACCACCGACGGCATGGCACTACAAGAGTTCGGCTCCCTAACAATCGCCATAGGCGTTCCCGTTAGATATTCCCATTCCACCGTGGAGGTGGCTCACTGGGATGACGTGGAAGGCCTGGTGGATCTGCTGGAAGCCGGTCTAAAGGAACTGCCCTAGAACTCCGTACCACCTGTGAAGTTGAAGTTGTTTACCTTGAGCGCCGGGCATGTCACATGTCCCGCCAGCCAACCCATGGAGAAGAGTTCAAGTTCCCGACCTATGAGTTCAACTGAGTCGAAGGCCTCCACAAGGTTCTGGGTGAACCTCAGGTTCTTCACGGGAGAACCGATCTCCCCATCTTCTATAAGCCAAGTGCCGTCTCTTGTAAGGCCGGTGACTATGCTCTTCACAGGGTGCACCACACCCAGGTAGTTGAACCTGGTGACCAGTATGCCCTTCTCTGTATCCCCTATCATCTCTTCCAGGGAAGAATCTCCCCCTTCAAGTATGGGATTCAGGGCCATGGGGCTGTAGCCGCTGGGCATGGGCAGTGCGTGACCGGTAGATTCTTTCCCGTCCTCTCTTCCCGCGGTGTAGGAATCGTAGACCACGGCGTTGGCCACACCGTCCTTTATCATCTCCACTCTTTGTTTCGGTATCCCTTCGAAGTCGAATCCGTAGCCGATGGTATTCTCGCTGAAAGCATCGTCCACCAGATTTATGCGCTCGTCCATTATCCTGGTGCCGAACTTGCCGTTCATGAAGCTGTGCTGTTCCTGTACCGCCTTGGCGCTCATCCCCATCATCCCAAGGTAAAGGACAAGACTGTTCACCGCCATGGGCTCCAGTATGACCGTGTATTCACCGGGCTGGACGGACACGGTGTCCATGTTGTTCAACCCCTTGTCAACCGCCTTCTCTATGACGTCCATGTGGTCTATATCTCCTATGTTCCCGGAACACGCTTCCGCCCTTCCGAAGCCCCTGTCTCCGTCCCAGTCCGCTATCACGGTGGTGGACAGGTCCGCCCGGCTGAACTTACCGTACTGACTGATACCCTTGGAATTGGCTATGAACACGGATGAATCGGTGGTCTGTAGGGCACCGTATATCCTGTCCACGTTCCGGTCTCCGGCATGTTTGATCATATCTGCTATCATGGAAGCTTTCTCTTCCGGGGGATGCTTCGCGGTGGTCTCGCTGTAGCGCTGGGAGACGTTCTTACCTTCCCTGGGTTCCGGCAGTCCCTTGAAGTTCGGGTCCTCGGGCTGGAGTTCCGCAGTCCTTTCCGCATTCCTCAAACACTTCAAGACGTAATCCGTGTCCAGGGTGCTCACTCCGGCGGTACCCATTCTTTTTCCCTTAACCGCTCTTATGGACAGGTTCGTCATCTCGCTGGCAACGTTCTGGTGTATCCTGGAGTTGGCAAAACGGGTGAGGGAGGAATCCGAGTGTAGGATCCGCACCTCCACTTCATCCACCTTTTTTTCCTTCATGATCAACCCGGTTATCTCCTCCAGCTCGCTACGCCTTACCATTTTCCCACCCCCACTCTAACGCCTTGGAAGCGAGACGGCGCGCATCCGTGACCCACGTGCATTGTCTGGGGCGGTTCCCCCTTTCCGCAGTTGGGGAACCCCTGCATATCCCATTCATCCTTCCCGGCGATGGCGTTGCAACCCCTCCAGAACTCGTAGGTTATACCCGTGTAGGTCGGGTTCTTGACCAGCCCCACGATCTCTCCGTTCCTTACCAGGTATCCCGCCTCGGTGCCGAACTGGAAGTTGAGCCTCTTGTCGTCGATGCTCCAGCTCTTGATGGTATCCATGATTATCCCTTCCTTGGTATCTTCTATGATCTCCTGCCTGGACCAATCACCCGGCTCCAGGTTTATGTTGTTCATCCTTACCAGGGGAAGGTTGTTCCACCCGTCGGCCCTCATGTTACCGCTGACCTCCACACCGATCTGGGCCGCATCTTCCCTGGAACTCTGGTATCCGACGAACATACCGTTCCTCACCATGTCCACGCTCTTCGCCTTAACCCCCTCGTCATCGTACCCGAAGGTACCGAGACC
>SLLU01000065.1 GCA_007133925.1 Candidatus Halarchaeoplasma halalkaliphilum
GTATGGTGGACGTGGCATAGACCATGTTCATGTCACGACCCCTGGGGAAATCATTGGCGATTGCGGTTACCATATCGAAATATGCATCCACATCCACCTTGAGTGCCATGGCAGAGCCGGGTTCCATTCGCTTCAATCTATCCTTGAGTTCTTCGATGGTTACCATATCAATCACCACCTTCCATTCCGCCGCCTTTCAACAGAGGTACCAGGAGCACACCCACCGGTGTTAGATCCAGAACGTATTTTGCACGGGAATGCTCGGTACCCCGCATCTTGACCACCTGGAGTGTTCGGAGTAGGTCCCCCTGCCTTTCCAGGTTGCCCATGAGTATTATACCGTCGGCGATGGCTTCCTCCACACCATACAGAGAATATCTATCGGCCTCCGGAGAGATCTCCGAAACGAGGAGGGAAGTGCATCCACGGGAAGAAAGGGTTTTCATAAGATTCAGTATGAAATCTCTTATCTTTTCCTCGGTCTTTAGCTGGAAACAAACGGATGTTATTGAATCTATGACCAACCGTTTTATGTTTTTTTCCTCCACTATCACATCCAGCAGGTTTATGACCTGGTTTATATCGTCAAAGGAAAACTCGCTTTTTTGAAGTACCCCCATCTTATCGTATATGTCTGGCATGTCAACGAAGGAAAGAAGACCCTGTTCTATCAATTCCTCGTCAAAAAAATCGTAGGGGACCACATTGTTCAGCATCTTCACCGAGGACTCGGTCACAGAAACGAACAGACAGTTCTCTTCTTTGAGGGCCCCGTGGACCAAAAATTCCAGGCTCAGGGTGGTCTTACCGGTGCCACAGCTACCGGTTATGAGAACACAATTACCCCTGGGAACCCCGCCGTTAAGGATGGTATCGAGACCAGTGATACCCGTAACGCATCGTTCTCTTTTTTCCTCCGGTGTTATGGTGAGCTCTTCTTCCGTCATGTGAATCACTGTGACCTTGTAACGTATATAACATGTTCATTTTAAGGTTTTGCGGTCATTTGCCATTGAATACCTCCTTGATAAAGTATTTATTAATACCCCATCTATCCGAGAAAAAAGAGGTGGCACATGAAGTTCTTTGGTTCGTCGGGCATAAGAGGTCTTGTCAATGAATGGTTGACTCCGGAGCTTGCTTTGAGCATAGGGCGAGCCATCGGCAGTGATCACAACCGGGTCATCTTGGGGAGGGATTCCCGGGCCTCCGGATACATGGTCACCGCCGCGTTGACGGCAGGTATCACATCCCAAGGAGGTGACGTATCCTACGCAGGTATACTCCCGACCCCGTCCCTGGCATATGCCGCCAGAGATTACGATTGCGGAATAATGGTGACCGCGTCCCATAACCCGGCACCGTACAACGGTGTGAAGATGTGGAACCCGGACGGTAGCGCCTTCAATACGGAGCAGATGACAAGGATCGAAAGTCTGATGGAAGTACCTCCAAGCTTAGCTCCCTGGCAGGATATGGGTACGGTTAGCATGAAGCACGATGCCATAGGCGACCATATAGACCAGATCATCAGTATGGTGGGTGCCGATCACTCCCTGAAAGTCGTGGTTGACTGTGCCTCGGGTGCCGCCTGCGAGGCAACACCCTTACTCCTTAGAAAGATGGGGTGCCATGTCATAACCCTGAATGCCAATCCCGACGGATATTTTCCAGACCATCCCCCCGAACCCACAGAAGATAACCTTTCGGCTCTGAAATACATGGTCATGGAAACCGGAGCCGACCTGGGCATAGGGCACGACGGAGACGGGGATAGGATGGTGGGTTTCTACAAAGACGGCACGTTCCTGGGTGGAGACGCCCTCCTGGCTTTGTTCGCAGGTACGAGACCGAAAAGAGTGGTGGTACCCTTGAATTCATCCATGGCCATAGAGGATATAGCGGATGAAGTCATCAGGACACGGGTAGGGGATGTTTACGTGGCAGAGGTATTGAAAGAAAAAAATGGTTCCTTCGGGGGCGAACCCTCTGGAACATGGATATTCCCGGAGATCAGCCTGGCACCGGATGCCATATACGCCGCGGCGGTGCTCGTCGAGATGGTTGAGAACCAGGATATGGATTCCCTTCTTGATTCCGTACCAGATTATCCCAGATACCGGGAAGCCATACCGGTCCATGACCGAAATGTGGTCATGAAGGCACTGAAAGAGATTTACGAAAGAAAATATCCGTCCGAAAACATCAAGACTATTGACGGACTCTGGCTGGACCATGGAGAGGGGTGGAGTCTTGTACGGGCATCGGGTACCGAACCAAAGATCAGGATAACGGCGGAAGCGAAGGATAGAAAAAGACTGGATGACATAACCAATGAGATAAAAACCATAGTGAAAAAGGTGATAAGATGAAAGCGTATATATTGGCGGCAGGGAAAGGAACAAGGATGCAGCCCCTGACGGAAAATACCCCCAAACCGCTCCTACCTGTAGCGGGAAAGCCCATACTCCAGCACAATGTGGATAACCTGAAGGACCTTGTTGACGAGATAATCATACTTGTGGGTTGGAGGGGAAGGAGGATACAGGAAAGCATAGAGGGTAACGGTGTCACTCTGGAATACATTAGACAGGAAAAACCCCTGGGTACCGCAGATGCGGTCCGGCAGGTAGAGAGATACATCCAGGAACCTTTCATATGTATGAACGGAGATGTCATCCTTTCCAAGACCGGGTTGAGGGAGTTCGTGAACCGGTTCAGGGATTCTACCAGATCCATTATGGGTGTGGTTAAAGTGGATGATCCTTCCAACTACGGATTGATAGAGGTGGAAGATGATATGGTCAAGGATATCATTGAGAAGCCAAAAGAGCCAAAGGGGGATCTGGTCAATGCAGGTGTTTACGGTTTCACCCAGGATATCTTTCATGCGGTGGAGAAAACAACGTTATCCCCCAGGAGGGAATATGAGATCACGGATTCCCTGAAACTGCTGATGAAAGATAGAGCACTGGGATACCATGAACTGGAAAGAGGGCACTGGATAGAGATCAGCAGGCCCTGGGACCTACTTGATGCCAACCGAAGGGTGATAGACATACTGGACCTAGAGGAAAAAATGGACGGCATAGTCGAAGACAACGTTCACATGGAAGGATGGGTATCTCTGGAAGAGGGTGCACGACTCCGAGAAGGGACATACATCATAGGGCCCGTACACATAGGTAAGGATGCGGACATAGGACCCAACGCCTTCATAAGGGGATGTACCTCCATCGGACCGGGATGCAGGATAGGTGCCGCCGTTGAGATAAAAAACAGCATCGTTATGGAAAACTCGAACATACCCCACCACAATTACGTTGGGGATAGCATAATAGGTAGGAACTGCAATTTTGGCTGCGGGACAAAGGTGGCCAATCTCAGGTTGGATGGAAAAAATATCGTGGTAACCCATATGGGTAAAAAGGTGGATACGGGGATGCGTAAGCTCGGGGTTATAATGGGAGACGACGTAAAAACGGGGATCAACAGCATGATAAACGTTGGTACCGTCATAGGCCAGGGTTCGTTCATCGGGCCAGGTGCCAGGGTATCAGGAGAAATGGGAAATAAAAGCAGGATACAATGAAGATAGCACAGGTCACGCCGTACATGTATCCGCACCTGGGAGGTGTGGAATCCCACGTTCTGGAGCTTTCCAAGTGTCTGAAGAGAAGAGGACATGACGTAACCATAATAACCACATTACTCGAAGGTACAAAAGAACGGGAAACCGTGGAGGGGATACCCGTTATAAGGGTGAAACCACTTCTCATGACACTGTCCACACCAGTCATACATAATCTTGAAAAGACCATACTGAAAGAAGATTGGGATATAATTCACGCTCACTCACCCCCACCCCTTACCGATTTTTTTAGCCTGCGAGCTGCAAAAAAGACAGATACACCCTTCGTGCTCACTTATCACTGTGACCTTGAGATACCCCATATATTCGGACCCCTCATAGTACAGATTTACCAGAGAACACTGGGAACCTACACCGTGAGCAAGGCAGACAAGATAATAACCACCACAAGTTCCTATGGAGCAACGTCAAGGGCGGTTTGGTATCGGGATTCCGAGGTCATACCGAACGCGGTTGACGCCAAAAGATTCCACCCTTCTAATTCCCCTGGGGATATCCGGGAAAGGCTGGGTATCAAATCCGACGAACATATGGTCCTTTACGTTGGGCGGATCGTTTATCACAAGGGACTGGAACATCTTGTGGAATCCGCTGCTTATCTTGAGGACGA
>SLLU01000111.1 GCA_007133925.1 Candidatus Halarchaeoplasma halalkaliphilum
GGGAAGGCGATCTTTTCCGATCGGCTCACCTCCCTCATCTTGCCCATGGGCACCCTTCTCTGTTCCTTGGTGGTGAGGGCTTTTATGATGGGAGGTTGGATTATGGGTACCAGTGCCATGTATGAGTAGGCTGATACGGTGATGGCCGCTATGATCCCCGGCTGGTCTCCCACCAACCGTGTTGCGGCATATATGGCCGTGGGACCGTCAGCCCCGCCTATTATCCCTATGGCCGCGGCCTCGTTGAGTCCGAAGCCTATCAAAAAGGCCATCCCCAGGGCCAGGAAGATTCCTATCTGGGCCGCAGCCCCCAATAGGAAATTTTTCGGACTGGCCAGGAGGGGAGAGAAATCCGTAAGGGTCCCTATGCCCAGAAATATGATCAGGGGGATTATACCCGTGGCGATGAGTTCGGTGTAAACGATATTCAGGAGGCCCGCGGATTCGGTTATACCGGTGAGGGGTATGTTGGCCATCAGGACCGCAAAGCCGATGGGACCCAGTAACAGGGGTTCCATCTTTTTGGCGATGCCAAGGTATATGAGGAGCAGACCCACTGCCAGCATGACCACGTTCTGCCATGTGAGGGCGAATATGCCTATCTCCAGCATCTAGTGCACCTCCCTTGAATGGATTGCGGCAACCACCGCGGCCACCCTGGCACCTTCATCATCGTCGGTTTCCCTGAAGTACTTGTTTATCAACCAGCCCATGAGATAGGTGCTAAAGGTGAGTATGCCCAGGGTGAGAAAAACGACCCCCAAACCGATCAAGATAACTTCTAACGGACTCATGATATCATACCATCGTTGCTATGACTGCGCCCTCTTCCACATCCTCGCCCTTCCGGACACGGACTTCCTGCACTGTCCCGTCCCTGGGTGCAGCTATGTCGTTCTCCATCTTCATGGCTTCCAGGATGGCCACGGTCTCACCGCCCCTAACCTTCTGGCCAGGGGAGACGGTCACGTTCAATATGGTTCCCAGCATGGGGGAGAGTATCTCCGTGGCTGCAGGGGCGGGTTTATCCACGGGTGCTTTTTCCGCGGGTTCTTCCCGGGGAAACAGAAGGGATATGTTGTACTCCTTTCCATCCACGATAACCCTGTCCTCACTCCTCATGTCCACCGCGTGTACCCTGCCGTTCACCCTGACCCTGCCCTGGAAGGGGTACGCGGGTCTCTTGACGACCTCCTGGGCGGGTTCGGGTTTCTTCAGGGGAAGCTGATCCGACGTGAACTCGGGTTTCACCTCCCCCTTGAGGAATTTCAGGCCGATGTCGGGATATATGGCGTAGGTTAGCACGTCCTCGGGCTTGCCAACCAGTCCCATGGAGTCCAGTTCGTCCCTGCGCTCATCGTATTCGGGCTTGAGTAGACTGGAAGGTCTGTCCTCGATCACCTGATCCTGCCAGTCGGGGCCCAGTATGGTCTCGTACATCTCCGGGGTTATCTCTCCGGGGGGTCTTCCGTACATACCCCTGAAATACTCCTTGGTATCGTTTGTGATCCTCTTGTATCTGCCGAACTTCACGTTCATGACAGCCTGAACCCCAACTATCTGGGAAGAGGGGGTTACCAGGGGCGGGTAGCCGAAGTCCTTCCTCACCCGGGGTACTTCCTTGAGCACCTGTTCGTACTTATCGGCTGCACCCTGCTGTTCCAGCTGGCTGACCAGGTTGGACAGCATGCCCCCCGGGATCTGATGGGTGGTCACCGAGGGGTCGATCCGCATAGCGGCCTCCCTGTGTAGGTGGCCGTACTTTCTCCATACAACGTTGAAGTACTCCCGTATATCCATGAGAAGGTCCAGGTCGTACCCGGTGTCGAACTCGGTGTCCCGGAGTGCCGCCACCACAGACTCCGTTGGAGGCTGACCCGTGGCACCGTTGAGGGAAGATATGGACGTGTCCAGTATGTCAACCCCGGCGTCGCATGCCCTCATGTAGGAAAGGCCGGTCATACCGGACGTGTTGTGGCTGTGTAGGTCTATGGGTATACTGATGCCGGCATCTTTGCAACCCTTGATTATATCATAGGCTCTCGCTGGCGATATCATGCCTGCCATGTCCTTTATGCACAGGGAATGGCAGCCCATGCGCTCCAGTTTTTTAAAATCCTCCACGTACCTCTCAACGGTATGCACGGGAGATATGGTGTAGCAAAGGGAACCCTGCACGTGCCCTCTGACTTTAAGGGCGGTCTCTATGGGTACCTTCATGTTCCGAAGGTCGTTCAGGGCATCGAATACCCTGAAGTTGTCACAGCCGTTCTTGTGAGCATGATAAATGAATTTCTTTACGATATCGTCGGGAAAATTTCGGTAGGCCACTATGTTCATGGCCCTCTCGAGCATCTGAAGGGGAGTGTTGGGTATGTGCTTCTTCAGTGTGCTCAGCCGCTCCCAGGGGTCCTCGTTCAGATACCTGATGCATGCATCGAAGGTGGCACCGCCCCACACCTCCAGGGAGTGAAAACCCACCTCATCCATCTTGGAGCATACGGGTAGCATATCCTCCGTCCTGAGTCTGGTGGCCAGAACGGATTGGTGTGCGTCCCTGAGAGTTTGATCATGGAGTTGTACCATTTCTCTTACCTCCTCGTGGATCTATCCTGTGACCCACGAGTGCTTCTTCCCAAAATACCGGTGGTCTATATATTCTTTGGTCATAAACATCAATCGGTCCACCGGGTAACCGCCGCTCCTACCACGAAGAGAACTGCGGCTATGATGAATATCACCGCCGTGTTGAACAGTGCGCCGGAACTGTTGCCGTAGATCATGGCGTCCCTCAGCCCCTCGTTGACGTAAAAGAGGGGCAGGGCCCTTGCGATCCCCTGCAGGTATCCGGGCATCATCTCTAACGGAAAGAAGGTGCCGGCCAGGAACATCTGAGGAAATGTTACGGCACCGGCCGCCGAGTCAGCAGTCTCCTCCTCGTTGACGAACCGGGATATGAGCATGCCCATCCCCGAGAAAGCGAAGGCGGCAGATACCACTATGACGAAGAGGTATGCGTTGATGGTAACCCCTATGTTCCAGACCATCACGCCCACCAGTATTATCAGGAACGTGGATATGAATGAAACGAAGGTCATGAACAGCATCTTGGATATAAGGTACTCCCATCTGGTGAAGGGGGTTGTTGAGAGTTTTCTCAATATGCCCCACTTCCTGTACTTGGTGTTCCGGAATATGGTGCCGTATATGGAGGAGGTCATGACGGTTATGCCTATGACCCCGGGCATGAAGAAATCTATGAACTTGAAATCATCGGCCACCAAGTTATCTTCTTCGTAGAGCAGGACGCTCCTGCCCCCGGTTATCTCCATGTTCCATCCCTGAAGGACCCCGGCCACAACACCCCGTATCATGCCGTTCACCGATTCTCTGGTGGGGTCCAGTGAAAGTACCACGGAGACGGATGCGTTTGGGTCTGTGTGGGACATATATATGGTATCCTGGAAGCCTTGAGGTACGATCAGGGCTGCACGGATGTTGTTGTCCGCTATGTATTCATCGGAATCCACATGGGAGGGGATAGCGATTATGTTCAAGCGTTCATCCAGGGAGGATATGAACGATTCCGACATCTCCGTCTCGTCCAGGTCCTGCACGTAAAGGTTCACCGTTATGTCGTCCTGGCCCTGGTATATGGCGCCGAATATGAGCATGAGTAGCACCGGGAACGCGATGGCCCAGAACACTGTGCCCTTGGAACGGTACCACATCCGTATGTTGGCCATGAAGTCTATCCAGATGGCTTTGGGTTTCATTCCTCATCACCTCCCTCCAGGGATGAGCCGGTGAGGTTGAGGAACACCTCTTCCAGATTGGCCCGCCTAATCTCCATGCTCTCGAAGGACGCCCCCCCTTTCTTGACCCGCTCCAGTATCCCGGATATCACCCGTGTGTCGTCCACCTTGAACGAGATGGTGCCGTTGGAGCCGGTGGTGGCGGGGATGCCCAGGGTGGAGAGCAGTAAGCCCTGGCATCCGTGGAGCTTCACCGTGTAGCCGTCGCCGTACCGGGATATGAGGTCATGGGTACTTCCCTCCGCCACTATCTTTCCGTGATGGATTATGGCCACCCTGTCCGCCAGGAATTCCGCTTCCTCCATGTAATGGGTGGTAAGGAATATGGTCTTTCCTTCTTGTTTCAGCTTCTTAATGGCTTTCCAAACACCCCTCCTTGCCCGGGGATCCAGGCCGGTCGTGGGCTCATCCA
>SLLU01000067.1 GCA_007133925.1 Candidatus Halarchaeoplasma halalkaliphilum
ACATAATGGATGGCATAACCGACACTTACGATCAGGTGCAAGTAAGAGCGGTCATGGAACCCCTGGATATCACGGTAACCGAGAGTGAAAACATGTTCGACGCCCTGAAACTGCTGCTGGAACACGATACCAACATAGTGCCGGTGGTTTCGGACAGGGATCACAGGAAACTGGTGGGTATCATATCCAGGAACGACATAATCAATGCTTACCACAAGAAAGTGAATTCCGGCCTTCCAAAGAAGAAAACTTCCTGATAGAAGAGGTAATGTTCCGCGTAACCATAATAAACCACCACCCCATGTTACCCCCATGCGCCTGGTTATAAGGGGGACCGTCCAGGGTGTGGGCTTCCGACCCACGGTTTACAGGGTTGCCAAGGGACTGGGGATGAGAGGGTACGTTAAGAACCTGGGGAGTGAGGTGGAGGTCCTAATAGACGGAGATGACAGGATATTTTTGAGGGAATTGAAGAAGGCCCTCCCACCCCTGGCCAATATGGAAGAGGTGGTGGTGGAGGAGGCGGATGTCGTAGAGAAAGACTTTCGTATCATACCTAGTTCCGAAGGGTCACGAACCTCAACCATACCCGTAGATACAGCGTTATGTGATGATTGCTTAGATGAGTTGAGGGATCCCCAGGACCGACGTTACCGTTACAGCTTCATCAACTGTACGAACTGCGGTGCACGTTATTCAGCCATAGAAGGACTCCCATATGACCGGGAAAAAACCACCATGTCACCCTTCAAGATGTGTGACGCATGTAAAAGAGAATATGAGCATCCTGGAGACCGGAGGTTCCACGCACAGACCACCTCCTGCCCAGATTGTGGACCGGGTTATACACTTTACAACAAGGATAAAGAGATAGTCGGTGGTGTGGCGGAATTCGCTGGATTGATGGAGCAAGGTGAGATAGCTGTCGCCAAGAGCTGGGGGGGGATGCATATAGCATGCAGACTACAGAGTACATCTGAATTGAGGGAACGGTACGGTCGTCCGGAAAAGCCCTTTGCCATCATGGTCAAAGACGTTGAAACTGCCAAGAGATATGTAAAGGTGAGTAGAAAGGATGTGTTCGCTGGATCGAGACGTCCCATTATGATATACGAGAAAAATGACATAGATGACGACCTGATGGAACTGGTGGCTCCCGGTCTCCCTACAGTAGGTGTCATGCTCCCTTATACACCCCTACACCATCTGATCTTCGAATTGACCGATCTGGATGCCCTGGTGATGACCAGCGCCAACATCCCTGGAGAACCGATGATCATCAAAAACGAAGATGCCTTCTCACTGGAGCTCGATCACTTCCTGCTCCATGATAGAAAGATAGCTAACCGTATCGACGATTCACTTATACGAGTCCATGGGGATGACATAGCACCCATACGTAGATCTCGAGGGTACGTCCCTGAACATCTCCCCTTTCCAAACCATGTTCATGTGATGGGCGCAGGTGCGGACATGAGCGGCTGTGTTGCCTTTACAAAAAATAAAAGGATATATCCCAGCCAGTATCTTGGTGATCTGGATTCATACTACGCAGAACGGTTCTATCGAGAAACTGTGGACCATCTCACATCCTTACTCGGTGTGGATGAGATAGAAACTGTAGCGGTGGATCTTCATCCAAAGTACAGGAGCAGGAAGATCGGTTTAGAGGTTGCGGATGATCTGGATGCCCAGGTGGTGGAGGTACAGCATCACTGGGCACACGGAGCCTCGTTGATGTTGGAGCACGGATTAGATGATATAGTCTGCATAGCCATAGATGGCACGGGTTATGGCGAGGATGGAGGGAGCTGGGGCGGTGAGATACTTTACTGCACATCCGAAGAGTTCCAGCGTACGGCACATCTAGAACCGTTCCCATTATTGGGGGGCGAGCAGGCGGTGAAACACCCTCTGAGGTTAGCCTATGCGATACATAGTAGATCGGGTCATGAATGCTCCTATTTCGATGGCGATACCGCGAGCATACTCGATAAGTTGATGAACAAGAGCGTCGAAACCACCAGTTTCGGTAGGCTCCTCGATGCAGTTTCTGCCGCATTGGGAGTCTGTACCGAACGTACATACGAGGGAGAGCCTGCCATGAAGCTGGAACGACTACAGATGAAAGGTGATACGAGCTTGGAGTACGACGTGTACAGGGACGGAGATACCATCTACACCTTAGAAGCGTTCATGGATATGCTGGATGATGAAGCAAGGAAAGCCGATAAAGCGGCTTCCTATTGTTCCCGAGTAGCACATGCCCTTGCAGATGCAGCGATCGAAGCTGCTGAGGAATACGATGCACCCATAGGTGTTTCCGGCGGAGTTTCTTACAATCGACCTGTAGTTGGATCTATCAGAAGAAGACTGAATACCCTCGGTCAGGAGCTATACGTTCACCAAAGGATACCAAATGGAGATATGGGCGTACCTCTCGGGCAGGCTCTGATCGCTTCCAACCTATGAGGTTATCATAAACATGAAATATCAGCATGACTTTCATAGTTTGAACCCATGATCCGTCACATCTGTATCAGCAAGATAGATCGTTCAGGAGGCCTCGCATGGCACTGAGACTCATAGAGTTGCTAATACCGAAGACGTCCGCTGTAGATGTAAGGCACCTGATAGAGAAAGATGAAAAGGTGTTGGACTTCTGGACTGAAACCGCTGCCGAAGATAGGGTGGTCTGTAAGATACTCGTGGATGCAGAGGAGAATCAAACCGTTATCGATAAATTGGAGAACAACTTCGGTGATGAAAAGGTCTTCAGATTACTCATGTTCGATGTTGAAGCATCACTACCTGTTCATGAACCTGTAAAAAAGAAGAAGGAACGTGACGGAAAAGAGACTAGAGGTGTGAGTAGAGAAGAATTATATAACGCTGCGTCCGACCAGATCAAGCTTTCAAGTGTATATCTACTACTCATGGGCCTTTCTGCAGTCGTGGCTGCTATCGGTGTTCTCAGGAGTGATGTGGCTGTGATAGTAGGAGCCATGGTGATCGCACCTCTACTCGGGCCCAACGTAGGCCTGTCATTGGCAACAACATTGGCGGATTCAGACCTAGCTAGAAAGGCCATAAAGACCAACCTTGCAGGTATATCGTTCGCCTTTATAATAGCCATATTCATAGGTTTGATCATCACAAACGATCCCACATCCTCTACAGAGTTGATGGCCAGGACCGATGTGGGCTACGAAGATGTGGCTCTTGCCCTGGCCGCGGGGAGTGCCGGGGCCCTTGCATACACGCGAAGTATCCCGGCGGCTCTCATCGGAGTTATGGTGGCCATCGCCCTTGTACCTACCTTAGTCGCTTCGGGACTCCTCCTCGGTGCCGGCTACTATACCTATTCGTTCTTCGCTATGATGCTGTTTTTGATAAACCTCATATGCATAAACCTTTCAGGCGTACTCACTTTCCTGGTCCAGGGGTTCAAACCCAACTCGTGGTGGGAGGCGGACAAGGCCAGAAGATTGACCCGTCTAGCCATCGTCATCTGGGTGGGACTATTACTACTATTGATCGGAGTAATCTCTTATCTAAGAGTTGTGTAAAAGAAGGGGGAGGGGGCTAGACTGGAAGGATGGTGGGATGGGATGCACTCTAACCGGCTAGCCCGTGTATCCCCTATATAGTAAATTTCCTCAGGCCCAATATATATTTTTCGTATGAAAGGCCGATAAATATGAGTAAATATTATATACCTCTTCTAAAAGGGAGAAGGGAAAGGGTTTTTTATCGTCATACTTCAATCTCTGGTTCCTTCCTCCAGTACAACGAACACAGCTTCTCCGTCAGGGAGGTTGGGGGAATCAACAAGACGGGCGATCCTCTTGTTTCCCTTGCTCTTCCGGAGATATATACGGAAAGTGGCGGTGTGTCCCAGTATGTGCCCTCCTATGGGCTTCGTTGGATCTCCGAAGAACTGATCCGGGTTGGCCGATACCTGGTTGGTCACCACTATGGCCGAGTTGAACCGATCCGCGAAGCGCAGAAGCTTGTGAAGGTGTTTGTTCAGTGTCTGCTGCCTCTCCGCCAGGGCGCCCCTTCCCACGTACTCTGCTCTGAAATGAGACGTGAGGGAATCCACCACCAGCAATCTGATGGGAGTTTCCTCGGCGATCTCAAGGGCCTTCTCGGCCAGGAGCATCTGGTGGTGGGAGTTGTAAGCCCGGGCCACCCTTATCTTCTTCAGAACTTCCTC
>SLLU01000019.1 GCA_007133925.1 Candidatus Halarchaeoplasma halalkaliphilum
AGGGATATTTCCAGATGGCAGAAGGACCATGCAATCATTATGGCGGAAAGGAGTAACAATAGCGTATGAGTAGGGGCCATCCTCGCAGCCAAAAGGTATTTTATCCGATATGTCATAGAAGGGCGCAATGAACGATGCCGTATACGAGGAAGACGGATTCTTCGAAACTATATGGGGTAAGATATTCCTGTTCGTCAACCCCTTTTTGATAGCTGCATTGTTCATCTATCTGCTATACCTCATCGTGATCCCTTCCAAGGCATTTGGAATAGTGGCCGGAGGGATATCCGCATATTTTTTTCCACCTTTTGGCAAGGAGAGCGTCATACCCCTGGTCGTGAGCGAATTGACCCGGCAGAATTTTTATACTCCCTTGGCGACCATAACCCTGGTTGCAGGAACCATCGCTTACGTGGATGTAATAACCTCGTATTTTCTTCTATGGAATCTGTATATCGTGGAGAAGATACCCGTTTTGGGTGATTGGATGCGTAAATTCCGCGATTTTGGAGCCCAGACCATGAAGGAGAAATCTTGGATCAAAAAGGTCGCTTTCGTAGGTGTCGCTTTGTTTGTGATGGTTCCGTTTCAGGGGAGTGGGGGCGTTGGTGCGTCGATATTAGGTCGGGTCATAGGCATGAACAAGTACCAAGCATGGATGGCCATTATCGTTGGATCCTTTTCAGGTTGTTTTCTCATAGCGACCTTATCCCATTATCTTGGTAGCATGGTCATAGACATATTCGAGAGCAGCATGGTCCAGGGGATCGGAACACTGGCAGTACTGGGTATAATTTTTATCATCCTCTATACATTCTTCAAACATCGTAAAAAAATGGAGGTGGAAGGATCAGACTGAAGGATAGAAAGATACTACTAACAGGCGCGGCAGGTTTCATCGGCAGCCATCTGGCGGATGCTCTGGTTAAAAATAATTTCGTGAAGGGCTATGATAACCTGTCTTCCGGAAAGATGGAATTCATAAAACATCTCGAAACGGATGAATCTTTCGAGTTCGTGGTCAGTGACGTTCTGGATAAGGAGGTACTGGTCCAAGAGATGGAAGGATGTGACATGGTATTCCACCTTGCAGCAAATCCCGACGTTAAACTGGGTTCGTCAGACACGTATGTGCACCTGGAGCAGAATGTGATGGCCACCTATAATGTACTGGAGGCCATGAGAATATGCGGTGTGAAGGATATCGTTTTCACGTCCACTTCCACGGTGTACGGTGAAACTGAAGTCATACCCACCCCCGAGGATCACGGACCCCTGGAACCCATATCTCTCTACGGCTCATCAAAACTGGCCTGTGAGGCATTGATATCCGCCTATTGTCATACCTTTGATATGCACTCGGTTTCATTCAGATTTGCAAACGTGGTGGGTCCCAGGAGCACCCATGGTGTGATCTATGATTTCGTTAGAAAGCTAAAAGAGGATCCTGGAAAACTGGAGATACTGGGTAGTCCGCCGGGAACCATGAAATCTTACTTCTTTGTGTCTGATTGCATAGACGGCATGCTACACGGTGTGGAACACAGTGATGAAAAAGTGGAATATCTTAATCTGGGGTCCGAAGATCACATCAGCGTTCAAGATATAGCCGACACGGTGTGCAGGGAGATGGGTTTGGAGGGTGTAACCTACAGATGGACTGGAGGTGCCGGTGAAGGTCGGGGCTGGAAGGGTGATGTGAAATTGATGTTACTGTCCATAGATAAATTGAAGGCTATGGGATGGTCCCCCAAGTACAGCAGTAGCGAATCCGTGGCAAAAACCGTTCGGTCATTACTATAGGATAGATGATATGATATCCATGGGCTTTGAGAGCCACAGGGCGATCACAAGGCAGGTTGCAAAATACACATAGTACATTATGGCGTACTTGTATTTTTCAACTTTATCCCATATGCTTTTTTTTCCTGTCATACGAAACACCATCTGTCATATTATCGTCAGACACAAATAGAGCTACTTTGAACTATTTATAACTATCGCTTTCTTTCCAGGATATCCCATATCACGTGATCTCCTGGTTCTCGATACCTGAATATGGTGGCTTCTTCGGGTAGATCTGAATTGATCAGGTCATCTATCCATTCCTCGTTCCCGAAGGTATGTATGGGCACGAAGTACTTCGGCTTGATCTCACGGATGAATTCCTGGGGACCAGCCCAGCTCTCCAGGCGCTTATCCATGTTGGAGTAGGCCACGTCTACGTCAAGTCCCCTGAGCTGTTCCAAAGTATCATGGAATACCCCCACATGTTCTTCCCTTTCTTTCTCACTCCATTCAGGCCAGTCCCACTTTGCCAGGTCTCCCCCAAAGTAGGTGATGCATCCATCGGCCTTTATCAAGTAAGCGAGTCCCTGATCATTGCTTTTAAATGTTCTCACATGGAGGTCTCCAACCTTTCGAATATCTCCGTCCGACAGGACCACGGCCTTTTCGTGGTAGTGGATATCGTCTGGCACTATGTAATGTACTTCTTTTGCCTCGACCTCGAACACCTTTGGGTTGTAGTGGTCCCCGTGGCCGTGGGATATGAAAACATACAGGTCACGGTCTCTGACCACTTCTTCCACCAGATCCCATAGACCATTAGGAAGGAATCCCGAACCCGGGGGATCGAACAGGAGGGTTTTTCCCTTGTATTCCTGTACGAAACAGCTGTGGTAAACGTAGGTGATCTTGATCTTTTCCTTCACACACGGGTATTGTTGACAACCTATTTACTTCTTACCCACCAAAAGAGTTAAAGATATCCTGTGGATAGGTTTTCTACGGTATCCGCTGGGGTGACAGAGCGGCTAATGTGACCGCCTGCAGAGCGGTTCTCCGTGGGTTCGAGTCCCACCCCCAGCTTCCTTTGGAAATGGAGCGTGGGCGAGATAGTTTGAATTAAATATGGTAATGATTGAAGGCTTGGGGAAAGGATTTTTAAACCTCCTGCCCGCTCCATCGGAATATGAGAAATAACATACTCTCCGCTTTCAAACATTGCGGAGAGGTGGTTCGGGAAAACCTCATGGATGTGGATATGGATTTAGGTAAAACAGTTGGCATGGGTGCTGACGGTACGCCCATCAAGGCACTTGACCAGATGGCAGAGGAATCTGCCGTAGAAGTGATAAAGGAACGCATAGGTTGTTCCATACTCAGTGAGGAAGCGGGGTTCATAGAGGGAGATTCTCCGGGTGTGGTTATACTGGATCCCATCGACGGAACGGGCAATGCCCTGCTGGGGATCCCCTTTTATTCCATATCTATGGCATACACCACTTCCGATCTGGCTTGTGTGGAAGTGGGCTATGTGATGAACCTCTCATCGGGGAAAGAGTATTACGCGGTGAAAGGTCATGGTTACACCGAGAAGAAACCTTTTGACAGGGAAAAAATGACCTTCTCAGTATACTTAGGAAAAGAAGCACATCCCGACAATTTCAAGGTTGCCCGGATCCCCCGTAGGACCCGGTCCCTGGGTTCGGCAGCCCTGGAGATGTCCATGGTCGCTGACGGTATCTTTGATGTATATTTCATGAAAACATTGGATACCCATAGAAGTCTGAGGATCACAGATATCGCTGCTTCAACACTAATCCTCAGGGAAGCAGGCGGCCAGGTCTATGGAGATGACTTCCAGCCCTTGAACATGCCTCTAGACCCCAAACTACGACGAGATATCATCGCTGTTAGAGACCCTGATCTTCTGGAGGTGCTTTCTTGGGCATAGAGATGGGCGTTTACGGTACCAATCTGAATAAAAAGACTAAAAACGTTATCGAAATCCTGGAAGGTCATCCCCTCATAGACCGTATCATGTATCACCACTCCATAGGAGAGATAATGGGCAAGGAGTGCTCTTCCTTTGATAAACTGAACGATGCGGGGCTTGATTTTGTGATGGCCTTCGGTGGAGATGGAACCATACTTAATCTTCTACAGAACACGGAACAAAATGTGTTGGGTGTCAATACGGGCAGACTCGGTTTTCTGACCTCGGTTGACTTAAAGGATGTAGAGGGCGCTCTCCATAATTATGCTCAGGGAAGATTTTTCGTGGACGAAAGGATCAAGATAAAAACCATACTCAACGGGGAAGAGATCGTCGAGTGTACCAACGAGGCGGTGGTTCACACTGACAAGGTGGCCAAGATACGGGATTTTGA
>SLLU01000090.1 GCA_007133925.1 Candidatus Halarchaeoplasma halalkaliphilum
AAAAATGTTGAAGCGGTTTTCGAAGAACTGTCGAAGCGATAGTTGATAGACTGCGGAAGTACATATTTGTACCATATGATTCCACTTGCTTCGGGCAAAACTTTTTTACATCACCAGCGCATTAGGTGAACGTCATGGGAAAGGGTCTAACCAGGGAGGATGCAAAAAAACGCCTTAAAGAACATGGTCCCAACGAACTGCACCAGGAGGAAGAGACCACTCCCTTGGACGTGATCATGGATCAGTTCAAGGAGAACGTACTCATTTGGATATTGATAGTGGCAGCGTCGGCGTCACTGGTTGCAGGCGAGATGGCCGAGTTCTATTTTGTGGTTACTATCATAGTGATAGTGGCCTTCATGGGTTTCTTTCAGGAGTGGAAGGCAGAAAAGGCCATGAAAGAGCTGGCAAAGATGGCTACGCCTTCGGTCAAGGTGTATAGGGACGGAGAATTAGTGGAGATCCCGGGTAGAGAACTGGTGCCTGGGGACCGATTGAAGCTGGAGATGGGCGGTAAGGTCCCGGCGGATGCAGAGTTGATCGATTGTAATAACCTTAAGATCGACGAATCCATTTTGACGGGAGAGAGTGAGTCGGTGAGTAAAGAAAAAAAAGATGAGATCTACTCAGGTACGGTGATATCCAGGGGAAGGTGCGAAGCTAAGGTGATCAGAACGGGGATGAATACAAAGCTGGGTGAGATAGCTGGTGAACTACAGAAAGAGAGTATCGAAACGCCCTTGCAAAGAAAGTCCAAGGACCTGGCCAAGAAAGTAGGATATTTAGCGATAATCGCATCGACGATGCTTTTCCTTATAGGTATCGGCGTGGGGGTTGAAAGAACCCTGATCATCACGGTAACCATAGCGGTGGCCGTGGCGGTTGTGCCCGAGGCACTCCCGCTGACCATGACTCTTACTCTTTCACTGGGTATGAAGTCCATGGCAAAGAATAAAGCGGTGGTGAAGAAGATGTTAGCCGTGGAAGGCCTGGGTTCGACCACGGTTATCTGTACAGACAAGACCGGGACCCTCACCAAGAACGAGATGACGGTGAAACGAATTTGGGCCGGAGGTGTGGAATTCGAAGTTCAGGGCTCGGGTTATTCCCAGGAAGGTGATATACTAAGGGATGGAGAACCGGTTGATATTGATGAAGATGGTGTTTTGAGAATATTGGTGAAGGGAGCGGCACTCTGCAATAACGCATCCGTGAAATCTGATGAAGTTCACGGAGAGCCAACCGAGGTGGCATTGGCCATACTGGTTCAAAAAACACGGTACGATTACGATGAGTGCCGGGACGAACATACCCGATCACACGAGATACTGTTCGACTCGGACCGGAAGAGGATGACAACTGTGCACGAAAGCCCGGAGTGGGAAAGTCCCCACGCCTTCATGAAAGGCGCTCCCGAGGTCGTTCTAGACAGATGTACCCATGTGCTTGAGGAAGGTGAGCGTAGATCTTTAACGGAGGAAAAGAAAGAAAGTATATTGTCCAAGAATACTGAATTCGCCCGAGATGCCTTGAGGGTTCTGGCCCTTGCCTACCGCATGGATTCACCTTTGAGTTCTCAGGAAGATGATGTGGAGAAGGAGATGACCTTTCTTGGTCTTACTGGTATCATGGACCCGCCTAGGAAAGAGGTGCCGGAGGCGATAAGAAAATGTAAAGAGGCCGGAATACGGGTCATGATGGTCACCGGAGACAATGAGGAAACGGCATTGGCCATCGCCGAAAGGATAGGTTTGACCGATAAAAAGCGGGTTGTGACCGGTGACGAGATAGACGATATGAGTGAGGAGGATCTATCGAAAATCATCGATGATGTGGACATATATGCAAGAACACATCCAAAAAATAAACTGCAGATAGTGAAGGCTTTACAGAACGAGGGGAACATAGTTGCCATGACGGGTGACGGTGTCAATGATGCACCGGCGGTGAACCACGCCGATATCGGTATCGGTATGGGTATAAAGGGAACCGATGTGACCAAGGAAGCCAGCGATATAATCCTACAGGACGACAATTTCAGCACCATAGAGAAAGCCATCGAGGAGGGAAGGAGGATCTATGATAATATAGAAAAATTCGTGACTTTCCTATTGTCGAGGAATTTTACGGAGGTGATCCTCATAGCATCAATACTGGCTTTGTTCAGGGATTTTGAGTTGCTTCCTCTTTTGGGGATGCAGATACTTTTCCTGAACATGATAGGACAGGTAGGCCCGGGTATCGGGTTGGGCGTGGATCCCGCAAGCGACGATCTGATGAAAAGACCGCCCAGGGATCCCGACACGGAACTGTTGAACCGCAGAAATCTATTCATGATATCCTCCATGGCGGTGACCATGGTTGCCATGGCTTCCATATCCTATATGTACGGACTGAGGACCGATTCTATCGAACTCGGAAGGACGATGGCCTTTACCTCCATATCGGTCATGATAATGGTTAACGCCTATAACTTCAGGTCCCTAAATAAATCCATATTAGAGTTGGATCCCCTGGAAAACAAATGGATTATCTTAGCCACCTTGATTACCGCGCCCCTGGTTCTTTTAACTTTGTATATGCCGGCCCTACAGGTACTATTCGGACACGTACCCATGGGTACCGACGGCTGGATTATCGCCATAGGTACCGGTCTGGCAACCATGGTTCTTTTGGAGGTCGTGAAGAGAGTGACTGTCACCTTAGATCTACGAGACATCCGCTGAAGGTCTAAAAATGATAACTATAATATTCTTGTTGATATTCGCCACTTTCGTCGCCTCGATGTTCGGCAGTTTCACAGGCTTTGGCATCTCTACGATGTTGATACCGATATTCATACTGTTCTTCCCACCTCCGGTCACCCTGTTGATGGTGGGGATAATACACTGGTTCAACAACGTTTGGAGGTTGACCCTTTACAGGAAAGGGTTGATCTACAAGCTGGTACTTTACTTCGGAGTACCTGGTACACTATTGAGTTACACGGGTGCCAGGCTATCTGTTGAAGTTCCCCAGGAGCTTCTGGTTCGGGCCATAGGCTTTGTGATCTTGTTCTACGTGTTGTTCATCTACGTAAAGGAGAACTTTGAGGTTGAGGTCAGCAAAAAGAATGCGGTCCTGGGGGGTGGATTGTACGGTTTTTCCTCCGGCATTTCGGGCATAGGGGGAGAGATACGTTCAATGTTTCTACTCTCATACAAACTTCCCAAATCGGTGTATATCGCCACCACTGGAGCCATCTCATTGATCGTGGATACCACCAGGGTGATCACATATTTTTCCGGAGGGGCCCGCCTCAGCACAGTGCTGCTTTACGCGTTTCCATTCCTGATCTTAACTACATTGATCGGTGCCTACTTCGGTAAGGCTCTGGTGAAAAATATCCCCAATGATAAATTCAGGCTGGTTGTAGGTGCTTTCCTCCTTATCATATCGATTAAGATGATAGTGTTTCCCTAGAGTACACTTGATCAGCTAGTGTCATGTATTATATGTTCGTGAATTTCTTTTAGGGCTTCAACCAGAAAGTTGGGATAAAACTTGATCCGATCCAGCTCATGGATATGGTGCCATTTGAAGATCAATTTCATCTCCTTTCCAAGGTATTAATATTCATCTTCAATTCCGTAGAACACATCATCTTTTTTGATCACGTCACTGTGGTCCGGTACGTCTATCAGATAATAAAAAAAGACCTCATGAAACCTATCTCCATCATCTCTACATGACTACCGGGCAAAGTTCAGAAGTCATCGACCTCGGCTCTGACCGGTTTACGCTTTTCTCAGATGAGAGAGTACACTTATAATAGCCATGGAGGGATTTTTAATAGGCATCTTGGTGCTGGAACTTTTCGACGCAATAATTGTTTTGGTGGTTACCATGAATTATTCATCTATCTTTCAGGCTAAATGAGAACGAATATATAAGGTGTTCAAGGACTTTTTCAAAGGATCATCCATCAAAAAGGGTGCTTGAGATGAAGCTTCTTTCCGAGGTGGTGGAAAAAAGCGGGTAAATGATCTTGAAATCCATCACCATTTTTAGGTTCATATGCGAAATATTCATTTACAGCCACACCGTAGGGTGGTATTCCATGCACCCACGGGGAATATTCAGATGATAATACGTGCGTCGGAGAGAA
>SLLU01000130.1 GCA_007133925.1 Candidatus Halarchaeoplasma halalkaliphilum
TGCCCTGCCTTCATACCCACCATCTCCTGGACCCAGGAAGACACCTGATGGCTGGTGGGTCCCGAGGGCTTGTCGATCACCACCAAAGAACGGGGGATCATCTCCTCCACGGAACGGTCCCCGGGAAAATCCCCATGGGGGGACAGGGCACCGATCTTTGACCTAACGTACTTCAAGACTCGCAGCCTCCATGATCCTCTCCACTATCTCTTCCGGACTGTTCCTCTCCGAACTGATGACCATATCATATATGCTGCTGTCACCCAGATCGATGTCGTAGTATTCCCGGTATCTCTTGTATTCACTCCTCTCCCTCTTTATCACCCTGTCCCGGAGTTCATCCTCCCCGATACCTTCCCGACCTGCTATGCGCCGGATACGCACCTCCAGGGGCGCCTCAATCCATACCTTGAACGAGGGTATCTCCTCTCTATGGAGCAGATGACCGGTTAACCTACCCTCCAATATAGTTCCCGGTACCGCCAGGGAAAGCATGCGGGCATCCAGCTCCCTGTCATGGGTAGGATCCCCTTCGGCCAGATCTCCGAACTCTTCCAGAGATACCCCGTGCTCGCTTGCTAGGTTCCTGAAAACATCCCCGCTGTTCTCCAACTTCATCCCAGTCTTAACGGATAGAAGTCTGGCGGCGGTGGATGTCCCGCTTCCCGGAAGTCCGCTTATTGTGACTATGACCCCGTCCATGAAATCTCTTCCTCTTCCTTTATCCGGCGGGAATAGTTTAGCATCTGCAGGCTGACCCGTATCAGCTGACCCACGGGTATGGATACCACCATGTAAACCATGACCCATTGGGGAAATAACAGGAATCTATTTTCAAGGTTGAGGTTTCGTGCCCATGGAACTGCGTAGGTGGTATTTGGGAGGTCGGCGACGAAGGTGTAGAGGGCGGCGAAAACGGTGATGAAAACGATCATGGTGAGTATCATGGATTTGAATTGGGGTTTCATGGACTTCATCTGCATGGCTGCAACTTCCGGTTGAATCTTTTCCAGCTTCTTCAATTTGGTTGTCTTGTTGTTCATCTTGGCGTCCATATTTTCCTTGTTGAAGGCTGCCAACTTTTTCTGGATCTCCGCCATCTCCACCCAGTCCACCAGGAAGTCCCTGACCACAGTGGAGAACACTATCATGATGGTCCCCGCCAGCACCAGGGTGAGAAGGGGGTACTGTCCGTCGAATCCAACCAGGGCGAAGAGGGGCGTACCGATGGCATTCCCAAGAGAGCTCCTCAGATCCGAATCTATGAAAACCATCAGTGTCAGTATGGCCATGAACATGTATCCGAACCTCTTCCAGTCGAAGAGCTGAACGGGTTGTTGGGGAACGTCTTCCCCGTCTGTTGAATTCTCTTCGCTCACTCGCTAACACCTCTACTGACTGCCGAAGAAGTCACGTAGGACCGGATGCATCTCCATCATTTGCTCCTTGCCTATCTGTTCGTAGAGCTGCACCAATATGCTGACTGCCAGGAATATGCTGGTTCCCGATGCGTTACCCACCGAACCCAGCATGTTGGAGCCTGCAGCTAAGGCGCCCATGAATATGCCGCTGAAACTTGTTATTGTAGGTATGTACCTCTCCAGCACCTTTTTGAGCACCCGGGGATCCCTTCTGAATCCGGGTATCTGCATGCCGCTGTCCTGGATCTGCTCCGCCACGGACTCCGCATCCATGTTGGTGGTTTTGACCCAGAAATTGGCGAATAGAAGACAGGCGACGGTCATGAAGGTGAAATGAACTATAACCCTTGCGATGATCTGGTAACTGCTGTAGGTCCAAGGCACATGGGCGGAAAATTGATTGGCGTATCTGGTGGATATTAGGGGTAACAGCCATTCGTGGAGACCGTTAACATTGGATAGATACCACGCTCCCCCCGCCACGGGTTCAGTGCTTCCAGGCAGGAACATACCCACCCACCATTGGCCTCCCAGTAGGGGGAAACTCTGGAACGTTGGATTGGTATAGAAAAGCATGGCAAAGAGGTTTATGTTGGCCATCAGGGCTGCCACCAATATAACTGGCATAACGGAGGTATACAACAACTTGATGGGATACCTGCCCCGGGCACCCCGGGCACGTCCGTGGGACAGTGGCAGTTCGATACGGGATGACTCCACGTAGGCGATTATCAAAAATATCAAAATAGTGGTTATAAGACCGAAGAGAGGGTTCGGTGGCTGCAGAAGGATCTGCTCGAAACCTCCCCGTACCAACTCCATGGAGGTACTGTTCTGCACTATGTAGATGGTCTTTGGGACGGCACCAACGGGAGTTACACCGTCACCTCCGGGTGCTGGTGCCCAGTTGAAGGTACCTGTGAAGATACCCTGGGCCACACCAGCTACTATGAACAGGCTTATACCGCTGCCTATACCCCACTTGGTCACCACCTCGTCCATGAGGAAGAGGAAATAGCCACCTATGGCTATCTGGGATACGATTATCACCCTGGCAAGCATCATCCCCTGACCGGCGAACACCCCGTCTATGTTACTCACCAGTATCGAACTTGGGTGAAGGTAACCGAAGGCCTGGGGTATGGCCTGTACCAGTATCATTATTATAACCAGGAATTTCTGTGTGTTCTGATAGAGGGACTGATCTTCATCGTCCTTCATATCCAGGTTTATTATTTCAGCCCCCTGGAAGAGCTGCATCATGATGGAAGCGTTGACTATGGGAGTTATACCAAGGTGAACGAAAGAGCCGGACTCTCCGGCAAATATTGCCCTGAACTGCTCGAAAAGATCCAATGTTCTTTCCGCATCGAGACCGTATATGATTATGTTGGTCATGACGAAGTATATAACAAGGATCAAAACGGTGTAGAATATCTTTTGCTTGAAGTGCACGTGCCCGTCTGGTTTCTTGACCATGGGCATGCGCTCCACAAGGGGTTTCAGTTTGTACAACCGACTCTTTTCCTCATCCTTGGCCATCTCTATTCGCTCCTTTGCCTCATTCGGTTATTACCTCCCCTCCTGCTTCCTGTACTTTTACCACCGCACGTGGGGTGGAGGAGGGGACCGTGATCTTCATCTGATAACGTGCTTTGCCACTTCCCAGGAGTTTATCATAACCTGCTTTGGTCAGATCCACATGATATATTGACCCCTTCTTTTTGGCATAGCCCTTCTCGATGAAATCGTCCATCTTCATCTCGATATCAGGTATGTTTATCGTCTCTGGGTCCTTTGCGATCCCTTTGGGCCTTGTAAAGCCCTTGGGTCCGAAGTATCCCGGAGTGTATTTAACAGTGGATATCCACTTGTGCTTTTGGAGACCGGCCTTGCCTCGTCCACCTCTCTCGCCGGCGCCCCGTCCTCCTTTGATACCTCTACCATGGAACCGAGAACCTCTATGTTTCTTAGTTTTTTTCTTTCCCATCTCATTCACCACCGTCAACAGTGGGCCCCAGCATCCTCTCCAGGAGCGCATTTATGTCGGAACCCCTGTAACCCAGGGAGCCACCGTTCCGTATGTGTTTTTTTATACCTTTGAATCCGCCTTTTGGGGGATGTAATCTAAAGAGGTTCTTCAAACCGGGTATATCCGTAAAATCCCCGTCACCGGCGAGCAGCGATTCTGCGAACTCCTCAACGGTTTTCAATTCCGTATTGGCAGAGACGATCTCATCGGTCAATCCGCCTTTTATCTCACTGCGTTCACGGAGCAGCAGAGCCAGGGTCTCGGGTTTTATCTCACCCCATGTTATGATGTGCTGTGCCCTCTTGATCATACCTTCAGTGTATTCATTGACCGGTAGCAGTGAACAATGATTCACCCGGGTCAAGTGCATCTGCCGGAGGGTTCGTGCCTGAACTTCAGATTTGTCTCTGTAACTTCTTATCCTCAGAACCGCGTATCTCATTCGTCATCACCTTCGTCAAGGTCTATCTTGTCTTCACTTTCATCCTGCATGTGCTTGGTGTGTATCCCGTCAACGATGCCGAGTTCCTCTGCTTTATCCTGAGACACCTTCATCAGGGATGTCTTTCTCAGGGCATCGAAGGTGGCTTTTGCGTAATTGATGGTGGTACGTGTGTGGCCCGATGAAAAGCCCCATATATCTTCTACACCTGCCACCTCCAGTATGGACTTTGCCGTATCACCGGCGGCCAGTCCTATGCCCCTGGGGGCCGGTTTCAGTGTAATGGATACGGATCCGGATTTTCCCGTCACCTCGAAGGGTATGGTATGAGGGGCGGTGCAACCGCACTCCCACGAACCGCATCCCCTGCGTACCCGCACCATGTTGAGTTTTGCGTTATCTATGCTCTTACGTATGGTGGGTCCCACTTCCTTTCCCTTGCTGGTCCCCACGCCTACGTAGCCATTCTTGTTACCCACCACTGTGGTCACTGTGAATTTAACCCTTCGTCCGGAATCGGTCATCCTTTGCACCATGTTCACATCCAGCACTTCGTCTTCCAACTCCGGGAAAAGGGCATCCACTATCTCGGGTTCTCTTATGGGGTATCTCGTGGCCAATGCGTCCTCCATGGTGGTGATCTCACCACGATTGACCATCCGTCCCAATCTGGTCTTTGGCTCCCAGCCGTTCATTTATAATCCTCCAGCTTGGTCTTGACTTCGTTAAAATTCTTGACGGTGTCTTCACCTATGTGTTCCCCAGCCACCCGGCTGTCGTCAGGCAAGATCTCACTTCCGTGGGGAACGTCCAAACCTGCATCCAGCATCCCTTTGAGTGTGGAAAAATACCGCCCACCGGGGTGGGGGTGGTTCAGGCCTATATCCAGCACCGCCTCCTTTATCCCCTGCTTCAACGCTTTCTTTCCTGCGAGATAGCCCACCAGATAGGCTGCGGGTACGTTTTTGCCGTAACCGACCCATCCGAATCCTTCCAGTTCTGTGGAGGAAGATGTGATGAGCACGTTGTCACCATCGGGTATGTATTCTATAATCTGAACCCTAACGTGTTTGTTGGATATCCTAACCGCCGCCCTTGGCTTACCCGACTTCAGTGTCCTGAGTCGCTGTCGGTAATCCGTCCGGCCCAGCCGTCGTCTTTTCAGGTTCATCCTGTATCTTGGTCCTTCGCCCATGTTATAACCTACCTGGTGATTCATAATCTTTGTCCAAATGTCCAGCCATCTTGAGGTGAAGTATGAGGTCCGCCCTGTTCTTGAACGTCCCACCCTTTGCCCTCAGATAGAACTTTCTGTAAACACTCTTGTCTATGTATCCTTCGTCACGCATGTGTTTCAATTCGTGTCTTATGGCACGTATCTTCTTCATCCACTGTTCCTTCTTGGGTGTTCTGGCATACTTGTGACCTTTTCTGGAACCCGGACCCTTGCGTCTTCCCTTTCGCCTCTGCTCGCTAAGATACCTGTATCTCCCCCTTGAGACGCCGTTGACCGGTTTCTTCCTTATGGCACCGCTGCTGATCAACTTTCTTATATCGTCACGGGTGATAGCCTCTATCACCTCGTCGAGCATGGTATCGTCTATCCATACCCTGTTGACGCCGCATTTCAATATGTCAGCAGCCAGCCGTTTTTGATATTTTACGTCCATTGATAACACCTCATGATCTGTTGAGTACTCGGATCCCTTTTTCTTCGGCCTTTGATTCTATGTCGATCCGTTTGCGCATACCTACCCCATGGGCTATCCTGATGGCTTCTTTATCCGGGTCGATGCCTTCCATGTCCTTAAGGTTATGCACCAGTACCTCCCTGAAGCCCGACGGGTGAAGTCCCCTAGCTGCTCTGGGAGAGCCGAATCCGATGGAAACGTTCGGGGGTCTGGATTTCAGGTTTTTCCTCATTTTAGAGTGTACACCCCTGGGTTTCCTCCAGGTACCCTTGTTCAATTTCGAATAGCGATGCCAGATCTGTCTTGAAAAGATCGGTTTTTTCTTTTTGATAGTTCGACGCTTTTTCAGGGCGTCCTCTGTGTCAACGTCGAGCGAAGGTTTCTTCTTCGCTTCGTATTCCCTTTCATTTGATTCTTCAGACATTGATATTCCTCCGTGATTATCTTATGGGATTCCCCGCTTTCTCGATTATGTATATTCCATCCTGGAATACCCTGGGATCCTTTTTCTTGATCTTGGTGGCCTGTTCCACATTGGCTGCGGTCTGACCCACATCTTCTTTGTTGGGTCCACTCAGTGTGACTATATCACTCTGTATGTTTACCTTGGTTTTTCCCAATACCCTGGCTTTACGCGGCTTCCCTTCACCCAGGAAGTTTTCGATCACCACATGATCTCCCTCAGTCCTCACCTTCATGGGGAAGTGAGAATACACTATCTTCAACTTGTAAGTGTAATCCTCTTGAACACCCTGGATCATGTTTCGCAGATGGGATCTGTAGGTACCCAGTAGGGCCTTCTCACCCTTGGACGGTAATGCGGTAAAGAGACGGACTTCTCCTTCACCGATATCTATGGTTATCCGCCGGTCCTGGAACCTCTTTTCCATGGCACCGTTCGGACCGGTGACTGATATCACGTCTCCGTTTCGGGATAGCTTTACGCCCTGGGGAACCTCTACGGTTTCTTCTATCTTTCCTGCTATCGGCATACAAACACCTCAATATACATAAGCTAACAACCTTCCTCCCACGCCGAGCTCCTTGGCCTCGTTGTGGGATACCACTCCTTGATTCGTGGTCAATATGAGCAAACCGAAGTTCTGTGCCGGTAGGTATCGGGACTCGTACTCCTCTATATCGGATACCTTTAGAGACCATCTTGGTTTCACTACATGACATCGGTTTATCCTGCCGGTAAGGGAGATCTTGTACAGACCTCCGCGGCCGTTCTCCACATACTCAAAACTTTCAAGATACCCGTTCTTCTGCATGACCTTCAACACGTGGCCTATGAGCTTTGACGCCGGAGAAACTTCACACTCCAACTTTCCGCTCAGTTCCGCATTGTTCATCGTCGAAAGGGCATCATTCAATGGATCATGTTTCATCTTTCACACCTCATGAATACTTTTTGAACCCCAAATCTTCCGCTATCTCTCTGAAACACTGTCTGCAGACGTGCAAACCGTATCTTCGGATTATTCCTCTCTTGCGCCCGCATCTTTCGCAACCGTCCTTGCGTCCAAAGTGTTTCTTCGGTTTCATTCCAATACCTCCACGCCGAAGGCTTTCCTTACGAAGTTTTGACCCTCTTCCATGGTAAGTTTGTGATTTTCCGGCAGGGATCTCTTGAGTTTACTTCTTCTGGTTATCCGGTATCCTTTGCGGGCCAGATTAACCGATATGTCCATACCGAAAACCCCTATATTGGGATTGTAGCTCATGCCCTCGAAGTCGGTGTAATCCTCTATACCGAAGGCAAAGTTACCGTACGTGTCAAAACTGTCGTCCCAGATCATGTTCTCTTTTACCCAGAACGCCCTTTTCAGGAAATCGTAAGCAGTCTTCCCCCTGAGGGTGACCTTGCATCCGATGGTCTGCCCCTTCCGTATGCCCAGGTCCGCATTGGTAGTCCGCGAGATGGTATCCACGGGCTCCTGATCCGTGAGCATGGTGAGTACTTTTTTTGCTCTCTCTAGTTTTTCACCACCGTCACCGACACCTATGCTCACCACGCATTTAACTATGCGAGGGTTCCTCATCATGTTCTTCTTCTTCTCGGTGCTCATAGTATGCCGACCTCCGGTATCTCTATCACGGGTTTGTCCTTGCCCACCACGAACACATAATCCTCTATGGTTGTGAAACCTTCTTGGAAATGTACCAAGTTCGGCTTGGAACTCCTGACGATCTCGTACTCCTTTATCTTACCGACCTCACCTATGTGCTTACCACCGGTTATTATGGCCACAGAGCCCTCTGCAAAAGGATAGTTATCCATGAGTAGCTGGTTCGGCACCTCGATCTTGAGGACGTCCTTGGTCTTGTGAGCGTTGGCATCCTGACTCCTAAGGTTGCGTCCGTCGTGGAGGTTATACTGGACCTCTCCGTTCTTGAGTATGGTCTTGTCCTCTATCCTGCACAGTTTCCATGATTCCTGTCCAGGGGATACCGATACCAGTCTCATCCTCCCGTGCTGGTCGAACATGAGCCTGTAATGTTCGTTCAATTCAGGGATGGATATCACGTCCATCAATCCAATGGGCGCCTTGGGATCCGTTACCGCCTTTCCGTCAACCATCACCTTACGGTCGCCTATTATGCGTCTGCCCTCCCGAGCCGTATGTGCATATCCCAGCATATCACGGATGAGTACCAGCAGCGGTACGCTGCGGTCCTTGGGGTGTTTTCCCGGCCGTACCTTGGGTGCCCAAAAGTGCTCTTTAGTTGGGATGCCCCACATGCGTGAGGGGCTGTTGTATCTCTTATTGTGCTTACTCATTTGCTACCCTCCTGTTGATATCTTTGTAATTTTTCCTTGCGCAGGGGGTCTGAAAGATCCAGTTTCACTATGCGTAGATTGGAAGGATGGACACCATAGGGTACCTGGGCCTCGTCTGCCTTCTGCACCGTGATGTCCTCTATGTAAACCCTGTAATGTTTGCGGTCCACCTTGGCGACCTTGTCAACATGCCCCTTGAAAGAACCCCGCATTACCTCCACCTCATCGCCTTTTCTCAGGGGGAGACTACGTGTATTGTATCGTTCCCGAAGCTTGTCGTTGAGGGTTGCTGACATCACCTTTCTCCGGGTGTGATGGGGGGCGTTATACAATCTTTTTCTTTGTTTTTTGGCCTTTTCGCTCATTTCGATCCGTCCTATACGATCATGGATGCCGTGGATCCTATCCTCGGCCATCTCTCCGCCGCTTCCCGGGCTATGGGCCCTTTGATCTCCGAACCCTTGGCTTCTCCGCTCTCGTGGGTGAGTACGACTGCATTATCCTCGAACTGTATCATGGTACCGTCGGCACGTCTGAAGGGCTGTTTCTGTCGGACTATCACTGCCCGTGTTAGTTCCCTCTTCATCTCAGGTGTGCCCTTTATCACGGATACAACTATTTGATCACCAACTCCTGCCTTGGGATACCTTCTGTGAACCCCGTGATAGTTGATAACCGAAATGGTCTTGACTATCTTGGCACCGGTGTTGTCTATGCATTTCAACTTGCTGCCCACGGGCAGCCCTCTGTTTTGCTTTCCGGAGATACCCTTCATTCATCCACACCCCCGTCTATGACCACAAAGGATATGCTCTTGCTTATGGGCCGGCATTCCATTATCCTCACCTTATCACCCACCTTAACATCCATGCAGGGTGGCAGGTGAGCGGAATAATGGTTCCGTCTCTTTTCATATCTCTCGTACTTTTTAACGTGGTGCAGGTAATCCCGTTTCACAACTGCAGAACTACCCATCTTTGTGGACTCGATCACACCTGAGAGTATCTGACCCCTAACGGGTAAGCTACCGTGGAACGGGCAGTTCGGGTCACTGCATTTTCTTCCAGGCGGAACAACTTCCACACCGATATCTCTTACTTCCTTGCTTGACATGATATCATCAACCTAACCTTTTTATCCTATCCTCGGGTCTGAACATTAGTCGATCACCGACCAGTGTTTTCGACCCGCTTTTGAACTTGATATTGAAGACATTCCCTTTCTTAGGGATCATCTTCGGGGACTCCTCTGAGCAGACCATAAGAGTGTTCTTTGTTTCATCCATGATCATACCGCTTATATGGGTATAACCCATATGAGTGCTTTCAACCACGGATACGTGGTTTCCTATGAGTTCCTGCTGATAGGGACTCCCCTTGTTTTTCTTCATTTTATCTTATCTCCACAGGGAACCCCTTCGACTCAAGGTACTGCTTGACTTTGTCGATGTGGTTTCCCTGAAGCTCTATACGACCGTTCTTCGCGGTTCCACCGGCAGCGCACTTTCCTTTGAGTTCGCTGGCCAGTTCGTCTATGTCTATGTCACTTTCATCTATACCGTCCACTATGGTGACCTTCTTTCCGTACCTTCTGGTATCGGTATAGAGGATTATCTCCTGCTGTTCCCTGGCAATATCCTCACATATGCATATCTCCATGGGCAACCCGCAGGTATGACATACAGTATCAGGCATTAGTTTCCTCCTTTTGCTCTTTCATTTTCGTTCATGACCGTGAGTATCCTTGCGATGTTCTTTCTCAGAGCTCGAATGCGACCAGGGCTTTCCGGTGCGCCACCCATGGCTGCCTGCCCTCTTTCATGGAAGAGTTCGGATCTCATCTCCTTTAATTTTTCTTCCATCTCTTCCAGGCTCATTTCCCTGATATCTTCAGTTTTAATCAGAGGCATCTTCTTTCACTCCTTCTTTTTCTTCATCCGGTTCAGGTGTTTCTTCGACCTTCTCATCCGGTTCAGGTGTTTCTTCGACCTTCTCATCCGGTTCAGGTGTTTCTTCGACCTTTTCTTCCGGTTCAGGCGTTTCTTCGACCTTCTCTTCCGGTTCAGGTGTTTCTTCGACCTTCTCTTCCGGCTCAGGCGTTTCTTCGACCTTCTCTTCCGGCTCAGGCGTTTCTTCGACCTTTTCTCCCGGCTCAGGCGTTTCTTCGACCGCCTTTTTGGGCTTGGTCTTCTTTGCAGCAGCCTTTTTTGGTTTTGGCTTCTCTTCAACAGCCTCCTCCGGTTCTGCCACCTTTTCAACAACCTCTTCCGTCTCCGGTTCTTCGACCGTCTTTTTGGGCTTGGTCTTCTTTGCAGCGGCCTTTTTAGGTTTTGGTTTCTCCTCCTCCGTTTCTTCGACCTTCTCTACGACCTCTTCCGGTTCGGGAACCTCTTCAACCTCTTCTTCCACCACCACAGTCTCTTCTTTGATCTCGGGTTCCGGAGATATAACGTCTATTTCATCGGGCAGGCGGGCGTTGGGATCCATGATCTGAACTGTTACGCCTATGACACCAAGTTTCACCTTCGCAGTGGCGAATCCTTCGTGCATCCACTTCTTCTCTTCCTCACCACAGTGTTTTATGTGCCCATCAACAAATTTCTCCACCCTGTGCCTGGGTCCAGTGATCTTGCCGGATAGTATTATCTGGCATCCCCTGGCACCGGACTGCATTATGCGCCTTACTGTTGAGTGACCCGCTCTCCTGAAATGCCAACCTCGTTCCAGAGAATTGGCCAATTTGGATGCCATTATCTGGGGGTTGAGTTCGGGAATGGTGATCTCCTGTACCTCTATCTGTGGATTGTCAAAATTGAACTTATCCTTCACATCATTGGTGAGATTTCTTATGTTCCTACCCTTCCTACCTATCACCAACGCAGGGCGTTCTATGTGAAGGGTTATGCGGGTACCCATGGGCGTTCGGGAGACTTCGCATCCACCGAATCCTGCCCTGTCTGTCTTTGATTTAAGGTACTCCACCAAAAGCACGCGGTTCATCTTTTCTTCTATAAACTTTTTCTCACTGGCCAAAGTTAATCCTCCTTCTTCTCCAGTATTACCTCTAGGTTAGTTGTCTTACGGTCAGAGGGTGAGCTACGTCCGAAGGCTCTGGGGCGATAGCCCCTCACAACCTGGCCGCGATGTGCACATAAAGAGAGTATGCGCATGTCCTCGCTGTCGAGGCCTTTGTCCTCAGCATTGTTCTGAGCCTCCTCGATCAGTCTTTTGATCTCCTTGGCAACATTGACAGGGTATCCGCCCGGACCAACACCTTTGTTGTGCGCCACCCTCTTATTGTGGCGTCTGTAGGGTACGGCACGCTTCTTCTCTATGATCTCTTCGAGTATGTTCAGGGCGGCATCAACATCTCTACCCCTCAACATGTTGCACACTTCCACGGATTTTTTGGGGGAGATGTGTAGCTCTCTTCCATAGGCCCTTGACGTGGTTTCCGGATCCGTTTCCATAGTATATCCCATAACATACACCTCACTTCAACGGTACGTATTTGGACGACCTGGTAGCACCGACTCCTGGACCGGAGTGCTGGACCTTTCTCCTGGTAAGGGCGAACTCTCCCAGAAAGTGCCCTATCATCTCAGCCTCTATACGCACTTCCTTGAAATCTTTGCCATCATGGACCGCGATGGTCTTGCCTACGAACTGTGGAAGCACCACCATCTCACGTCGATGGGTTCTGTAAACATCTTTTTCTTTGGTTTGAATACACTCTAGAAAAGCCCTTTCCTCTGGGTTTAGTCCTCGATTCAAAGATCGCCTTGCCCTGGCGGGCAGGACCTTTTTCAATTCTTTTAATGACATGGACTGGAGTTCCTCAAGGGTGTGCCCCCTGTACATGAACTCCTTCTTTCTGCGAGTCCTCATCCGCCTTTTTTTCTTGGCCATTAAGATCTACCTCTTTTTCTCTCTAGCTTCCTTCTTTTTCTTTTTACGGGTCTTCTTGGAAGATAACCGTCCTACTTTTCGTCCCGGAGGCGCGTGGGCCGAAACCGTTGATGGTACACCCACATGCTGATGATCTCCGCCTCCGTGGGGATGGGTGACCGCATTCATGGCGATACCCCTGACTTTGACAGAATCCTTGGCATTCGATCTGTAAGCATGAACCTTCTTACCAGCCTTGGCGAAGGGTTTGTCTTTGTGACCGCCCCCAGCAACGATACCCACCGTTGCCCTGCACCGGGAATCAACTTTTTTGAAAGCGTCCGAGGGCAGTTTCAACGTGGTCACGTTCTTTCCGTGGGATACCACAGTAGCATATGTACCCGAGGAGCGGACCAGTTTACCGCCATCCAGGGGTTCGATCTCTATGTTGTGAACAAAGCTGCCCACGGGGATCCTTCTGAGGGGTAGAACATTGCTTTTTTTGGGATCCGCACCAGGTCCAACCTGTATCTCCTGCCCCTCTCTCAAGCCGTAATTGGCGAGCATGAAACAGGTCTCACCGTTATCGAATTCCACCTCGGCCAAGGGAGCTGTCCTCCCTGGTGCGTGATGGAGTCCGACCACTTCACCCCGGGCTTCCTGTACCTTGGGATAAGTGGGTTTGGCAAGATGTCGGTGACTGGGTGATCTGTAGGTCGGGGAACCCCGTCCTCTCCTCTGGGGTATTATCCTTTTACCCATTTAGAACACCCCTATCCTCATACCGAGTTCTTCAGCCGATGCCTCAGGGGTAAACTTGACGGTTGCTCTTTTTCCCTTCTTGTCTATCCTAGTATGCACCTTTACCACCTTTTCCTCGAAGATCTCTTCCACTGCTTCCTTGATCTGAAACTTGTTCGCTTTTAGGTCCACAACGAACTCAAGCTTGTTCTCCTCTTCCATCATGGTCATGGTCTTTTCCGTGACATAGGGATGAAGAACGACTTTGTAGGGTGAATCATATTCTACCATATCTACCAGCCTCCTACTTGATTTAATGCTTTAACACTGAATATAGTCAGACGACCCATGTCACCACCGGGTGCTAGGTCTTCAACTGTAAGTGTATCCGGTGACTTCACATCCACACCGGGGAGGTTAGAGAACGCCTGTATGCCACGGCTGCCCTGGGGAAGGACCACCAGCAGACTGCGGGGAGATCTGTACCTTCTGTTCCGCATCTTTCCCCGTCCTGCCCTGACCTTCTTGCCGTTCTTGGCCCTTTCAACATCACCCCAAAGACCCATGGCTTTCAGCAACTCGATGGCATCTTTTGTGGATTCCAATTCCTCTGCGGATTTCTCCAGGACCACTGGAAATGTCAAACCGTTCTCTTCGATCCTGTGACCCCTGCCAACTATGTAACCTTTATTGGTAGTGGCTGCCAGGGCGGACCTTCGGGCCATCCGTCTTTCCTTGGCATTCATCTTCTTTCCCAGTTTGGTTTCTACCTTGGGCGGATGAGCACGTCTTCCCCCGACATTGTTCGGGGATTCCGCAGCCCTGTTGCCGTATTGGGTGAGCCTCTGAACCCTGGCTATGCCTCGACCCTTGCCTGGGTTCGCCACGGCATGCCTCATGCCAGCCCTCGGGGCCGGACCATAGGGCTGTCTTCTGTTGCTCTGCATGGAAACCACCGCGCGGCGGACCATGTCCTGGCGTATCTCCACAAGGAAAGGTTCGGGTAGCTTCACATCCCCCTTCTTCTGTCCTTTTATGTTGTAAACATTGACCTTCATCTATGTCAGGCCCCCTGGTTCGATTCCGTTGAAATATAGGTTATCTGGGGTTCCCTTACCTCAACACCTCTGAGGCGTACCGGGTCCCTCATGACCACAACACGCTTTGATGGTCCAGGGATGGAACCGTGTATTAGCACGTAGGGGTTCCGTACCTCACCGTATCCAACGAACCCTCCGCTGGGAGTGACGTCCTTACCGTTATCCCCCACCTTCAAAACCCTCTTGTTGTACTCGGTCCTCTGGTGGAAACCCATCTGACCTGCTTGGGGTACTGTGGGCCTTATGTAACCGGGTATGAACACACCCGTGGTCCCCACGTTCCTCCTGTGCTTGCTGTTCTTGTGAGAGAGGAGCTTGACGCCCCATCTTTTAACGTGTCCCTGGGTACCCTTTCCCTTGGTCACCGCCGAAACATCCACCATGGCACCGGTCTGGGCGAACTGCTCGTACTCTATCTCCTTGCCCAGTATGCTCTCTCCGAAATTGACCCTCTCTGAGATGGTCCCGCCTCCGATCCTCAACTCCATAATATCCGGCGTCTTGCTTGGGACTCCGGATACCTTTTCCGGGTGGGTCTGAACCAGGGCCCGTACCTCGTCCACCTCGGATCGCTCTATCTTAGTCCACATCTCCTTGGTGTTGAACTTTTTGGGTACCGGGAACCTTCTCTTCATATTCTTGTTAACGTTGTCTGCCCATACCTCTCCCATGGTTTGAAGACCCTCGTGGTCCTCTGTGTAGAACCTCAGCCCGCATACGGTCACCGGGGGTGTCTCCACCACTGTGACGGGAACCCGTACTTCCTGGTTGGAAGTGGTGCTCGTGGGTCTGTAATCTATTATGAAGGCATGGGTCATTCCCGCCTTGAATCCCGGAAACCCCTGTAGTTTCGGTCCTTCCTTTATCTCTGGCCAGGACCGGATCTTCGGAGTCATTGCTGCAGCTCTTTTACGGGGTGAATATCCCATTGAACCTCTGCGTGGGTGATGTTTGTCTGGCATAATTATACCTCTATCATCTATTGAGTTGCGTTATCGCCCAGGATGAGCTGACCTGTCACAGGCACAA